>CBFHAF010000671.1:0-3119 GCA_965653435.1 uncultured Chitinophaga sp. | reverse complement strand
TTGGTGTTATGACTTTAAACTGAAATGATGGTATATTCGAAAAAAAAGCTACAAAATAGCATGGATATCATCTCTGTGGCTATTGTTGAGGACAATCATGATATCCGGTCGGCCATGGAGTTATTGATTAATGGTTCTGAAGGATATGCTTGCATTGGCGCTTTCAACAATGCAGAAAATGCGTTGGAAAAGATACCCCAGTTGTTACCCAATGTGGTGCTGATGGATTTTAACCTTCCCGGTATGAATGGCATCGAATGCATCGCCCGCCTTAAAGCGGAATTCCCCGATATGCAATTCATGATGTTAACCGTTTACGAGGACGATGATAAGATCTTTATGGCGCTTGAAGCGGGAGCCAGCGGGTACATCCTGAAAAAGACCTCGCCCGGAGAGCTGCTGGACGCTATCCGCGACCTGCACGACGGCGGCTCGCCTATGAGCAGCCAGATCGCAAGAAGGGTGGTGGCTTATTTCCAGAAGCAGGCCAAACCCAACCCGGCCCTGGAGGCGCTTACTTCCCGCGAAAAAGAGATACTCGACCAGCTGAGCAAAGGTTTCCTGTACAAGGAAATTGCCGGCAACCTGTTCATCAGCATCGAAACCGTGCGCCGGCATGTGCACAACATCTATGAAAAGCTGCACGTGCGCAGCCGTACGGATGCCGTTAATAAATATTTCAACCGCTAGCGCAGAGCGTAACATATTCAAAGAAAGGAATCACCCGGGTGGTTCCTTTTTTTTACCCGATACTTCCTCTAAATTACCCCTGACGCTCTACGTATTCCTTTTTTACCGATATTGGAAATAATTGAAGCGTACACCACACGCTTATTTTTTGCCACTTTACTGCAAACGTTTGCGTAAAATGGATCATGACCGCTAACAGCAAGGCATTTGGGAAGAAGCCGAGTAAGAGCGAGATGCCCGGAATTCTAAATCCACGATTATGAAGAAAGTCAACCGTCGCCCGTATTCCGCCGGGCACTAACCAGGAAAAAAATCTGATGAGCACGTACCCTGTACGTTGAACGGCATCCCCGATGCCGGGGGGATATCTTATTGCCGTCAGAATAACCAGGCCTCCGCCTTCATCCGATGTATGACCCCGTTCTCATTCCTGCCCTGAGAGGGCTTATCCCGCCGCGTTTACAGTACTGATTTACCTGGAATGGACAATGACCTGCCTGTGCAGCCTCATTGCCGTTGCAGCAACTATTTAAATTATGCTGTATGACGCCGACTGTACAAATAAAGAATCATTCCTGCCGAAGCAGAGCTCCATCCCTGTGGGCATTCGGCAGAAATCCAGCGCTTATTCCACCCAGTTATTACTTTTTAAAAAATTCCCGTTATGAAGAATTATGTTACTTGCCATGTATTGTGGCGGGGCCGCAGCAGGCTGTCAGCGCTGCTGTTACTGTTCCTGTCCTTATTGCTGCCGCCCCGCCTGTTTGCACAGGGGCAGCAGATTACCGTGAAGGGAACGATCGTAAGCCCGTCGGGAGAGAAGCTGCCCGGCGCGGCCGTGGCCCTGAAGGGCAGCTCAAAAGGCGTAGCTTCCGACGCCAACGGCGCCTTTTCCATCGAAGTGCCCGCAGGCAGCACCATCCGCATTTCCTTTATCGGTTATGTAACACAGGAGATCAGGCTGGGCGCAACGGCCCCGGCAGGCCTCACCATCCAGCTGACGCCCAACAACGCGGACCTCAACGAAGTGATCGTGGTGGGTTACGGTAAACAAAAACGTTCGGACGTTACCGGCTCCATCGTTTCCATCAACGAACAATCGCTCAGGAACACGCCCGTTCCCAACATCAGCGCGGCTTTGCAGGGGCAGGCCGCCGGTGTGGACGTGCAGAAGAGCGGCGGCAACAACAAGCCCGGATCCACCCCGAAGATCCTCATCCGCGGCAACCGCTCCCTCAATGCATCCAACGACCCGCTGTTTGTAGTGGACGGCATTCCCTACAACGGCAATATCAACGACCTGAACCTGGACGATGTAACTTCCGTGGAAGTATTAAAAGATGCTTCCGCAACGGCCATTTACGGTTCGCGCGGCGCCAACGGCGTGATACTTATCTCCACCCGCCGAGGCCGCATCGGAAAAGCGCAGGTGAATTACTCCGGTTATTATGGCATGGTGAAGAACCGCGGCAAGTTCCCTGTTATGAACGGCGAAGAGTTTTTCACATTTAAAAAATGGGCGAAATACTGGGGCGCCATGGGCTCGCCTTCTCCATATACAGGCATAGACGATCCGCGCCTGAACAATCCCGGCGAGGAGTTCACGCCCACCGAGATAGAATCGGCAAGAACGGGGCGCAGCACAGACTGGCAAGACCTTATCTATAAAACCGGCATGAACACCAACCACCAGATAAGCGTTACAGGCGGCACCGAATCCACATTGTATGCGATCTCCGGCGGTTATTTCAGGGAAACGGGCATCTATCCCGGCCAGTCCTTCGAGCGGTTTACCGTAAAAGCCAGCGTGGATCAGAACTTCAGCGAACGTTTCAAAGTAGGGCTCAGTTCGCTGAACACCTACAGCGTAACAGAAGGCGAAGGCGCCAACCCCATGGGCCAGGCGCTGAGAGCCAATCCGCTTACCCTGCCGTATGATTCCGCCGGCAACCTCGTCGGTTTCGTGGAAGGCAATGCCAACCAGGTATGGAACCCGCTGGCCAACTTCGTGAAAGACGCGGCAGTTGAAACGCGCAAACGTTTCGGCACCTTCACCAACCTTTACCTGGATTATGAATTCCTGCCCGGCCTGAAATACCGCTTCAATTCCGGTATCGAGATCCGCTCCGACGTATACGGAAACTTCTACGCCAGCAACACCACGAACAACCTCGGGGCGCTTTCTCGGTCCAGCAACCGCACGCGTTTCTCTTCCAACTATACGCTGGAAAACCTGCTCACGTACGATAAGATATTCGCGAAAAAACACCGCGTGAACCTCACCGGCATGTACAGCTACCAGCAATCCAATTACCAGGATAACACATTCAACAACCAGAACCTGCCGGCAGATTTCCTGCAATACTTCGGCCCGCAGTTCGGCGCCAATCTTACAGGAGACGGCAACGAGGAAAGATGGGCCATCATCT
>CBFHAF010000670.1:0-3124 GCA_965653435.1 uncultured Chitinophaga sp. | reverse complement strand
GGCAGGCAGTTTTCATAAAAAGCGCGAGCATAGACGGCGGCGAACTGCACGCTTTCCGCAACCGGGCCCTGCCCTACCCGCCGGGAGACAAATACGGCGGCTTTCCCAACCAGCTGCTGGCCAAGCTGAAAATGCCCTTCACCATCGACACCCTGAAGGTCCAGGGCCTGAACATTTCCTACAGCGAGTTCAACCCAGCCAGCGGGCAAACCGGCAAGATCGAGTTCCACCAGGCCGGCGGCACGTTTACGAACATTACGAACCAGGATTCGCTCATCCGGCGGAACGATCACTGTATCGTGGATGCTCATGCCATACTGATGCGTACAGGCAAGCTGAGGGCGCGCTTCGACCTTACCCTGAACGATCCTTCCGGCGCCTTCGGCGTTTCAGGCCAGCTCAGGGATATGGACGGGCGGGAAATGAACCCCGCCACCAGGCCGCTCGGGGAAGTAGGCATCCGCTCGGCTAACATCCGGGAAATGGATTTTAACTTCCGGGGCAACGAAAGGTCCTGCTCCGGCACTTTCAAGCTCCTGTACTCAGACCTGAAGATCGATTTCCTGAAAGACGTGAGGACTGCAAAAGGCAAGAAACGGAAAAAAGGGCTGGTGAGCTTCCTGGCGAACGTGATGGCGTTGCACAATGAGAACCCTTCGCCGGACAGGCCGGTGCGTACCGCCCGGCCCAGGTTCGAACGCCACCCGAAAAAGTCATTCTTTAACCTCATCTGGAAGACCATTTTCACCGGCATTAAAGAAACCGTGCTGACAGATGCGGCATCTGGGCTGATGTAGCCGATCCGTTCCGGACCGGAAAACGAGCAAAAATCAGCGGCCCCGGCTACACGAAAGCCCTCCGGTATAAAGTAAAATTAAGCCTCATACATACCCTGCAGTATTTCCGCAATTCACAACCTGTCCACACCTCTCAAATAAGGCCATTTTTTCATGGAAATTAGCCTGATTTTGCGTACATTTGCTGGATTGTCTACCGTTTTGTTAAAAATAGATTTTCAGCTAAAAATATGAGTGAAGAACTAGTGCAAGCAACTACCCCCAGCAACGTTTATGATGCGGGTAGTATTCAAGTATTGGAAGGTTTGGAAGCGGTGCGGAAACGTCCTGCCATGTATATCGGCGACATCGGAGTGAAAGGTTTACACCATCTCGTATACGAAGTAGTCGATAACTCCATCGACGAAGCGCTCGCCGGCTATTGCAAAAACATCGAGGTAACGATCTGTGAAGACAATTCTGTGCGCGTTAAGGACGACGGGCGCGGCATCCCTACCGGCATGCACGCCAAGGAAAAACGTTCTGCGCTGGAAGTGGTAATGACCGTACTGCACGCAGGCGGTAAGTTCGACAAGAACACCTACAAGGTATCCGGTGGTTTGCACGGCGTGGGTGTGAGCTGCGTGAACGCCCTGAGCGACCCTTTGCATGTAACGGTTCATACCCAGGGCAAGATCTTCGAGCAGGAATACAAAATGGGGCAGCCCCAGTATTCCGTACGCGAGATCGGCGAAACCGACATTACCGGCACTACCGTGCATTTCAAGCCGGACCCCACTATTTTCACTGAAACTGTCTATAACCGCGAAACCCTTGCCGGCCGCCTGCGCGAACTGGCCTTCCTGAACAGGAAGATCCGCATCACCCTTACCGATGAGCGTGAAAAGGATGAGAACGGCAACTCTTTCAGCGAAGTATTCTACAGCGAAGGCGGTATCATAGAATTCGTGGAACTGATGGACAAAAATGGCCGCCGCAACCCGCTGGTGCCCCGGCCCATCTACATCGAAACGCACGATGCAGCCTCCAACGTAGCCGTGGAAGTGGCTTTGCTGTACAACGACTCTTTCAACGAGCACATTTTTTCCTACGTAAATAATATCAATACCATCGAAGGCGGTACCCACGTGGCCGGCTTCCGCAGGGCCATCACCCGCGTGTTCAAAGCCTATGGCGATAAGAACAAGATGTTCGAGAAATCGAAGGTGGAGGTAACGGGAGATGACTTCCGTGAAGGCCTCAGCTGTATCGTGAGCGTAAAAGTTCCCGAGCCGCAGTTTGAAGGGCAGACCAAAACCAAGCTGGGCAACTCGGACGTAATGGGCATTGTGGACAGTGCAGTGGCCAACGTGCTGAACGATTACCTGGAAGAGAATCCCCGCGAGGCCAAGACCATTATTAATAAAGTGGTGCTGGCAGCACAGGCCCGCGAAGCCGCCCGCAAGGCAAGGCAGATGGTGCAGCGCAAAAGCGTAATGACCGGCAGCGGCCTTCCCGGCAAACTGGCGGACTGCTCAGACAACGATCCGGCCAAATGCGAGCTGTACCTCGTCGAAGGTGATTCCGCGGGCGGTACTGCCAAGCAGGGCCGTAACCGTAACTTCCAGGCCATCCTGCCGCTGCGCGGTAAGATCCTGAACGTGGAGAAAGCGCTGGAACATAAGATCTACGAGAACGAGGAGATCAAGAATATATTCACCGCCCTCGGCGTTACCATCGGCACCCCCGAAGATGAAAAAGCCCTGAACCTCAGCAAGCTGCGTTATCACAAGCTCATCATCATGACGGATGCCGACGTGGACGGAAGCCACATTGCCACCCTTATCCTCACTTTCGTGTTCCGTTACATGAAGGAAATGGTAGAGCAGGGTTATGTATACCTCGCGCAACCGCCATTGTACCAGGTGAAAAAAGGCAAAGAGCATATCTACGCCTGGACGGAAGAACAGCGCAAGGCAGCCGTTAGCAAACTGGCCGGCGGCGGCAAGGAAGACAGCGTGACGATCCAGCGTTATAAAGGTCTCGGTGAAATGAACGCCGAACAGCTCTGGGATACTACCATGAACCCGGATATGCGCACGCTGAAGCAGGTAACGATAGACAGCGCTTTTGAAGCCGACCGCATCTTTACCATGCTGATGGGCGATGAAGTACCTCCGCGCAGGGAATTCATTGAGTCTCACGCAAAATATGCAAAGATCGACGCATAAACTTTTTTATAAAAAACAAAAAGCCACCCGGTCGGGTGGCTTTTTTTATGTTATCCCATGGAAAAAAAGAGCATTTATCTTTCCTGTTCTCCCCATTTTAATATTAACACTACATTA
>CBFHAF010000669.1:0-3126 GCA_965653435.1 uncultured Chitinophaga sp. | reverse complement strand
ATCATGGAGCTGGACAACCAGCAGCTTTACATCTATAAAGGCGATTACGAGAACTACCTCGAGAAAAAAGCCGCCCGCGAGGAATCCGACCGGTCCAGCACGGAAAAGGCCCGCAACCTGTACCGCAAAGAGCTGGAATGGATGCGCAAACAGCCAAAAGCCCGCACCACCAAATCCAAATCCCGGCAGGACGCCTTTTACGACGTCAAAGAACGGGCCGCCAAACGTATCGAACAGCAGCAGCTGGAGCTGAACGTAAAAATGACCCGGCTGGGCGGCAAGATCCTTGAACTTAAGAAAGTATACAAGGCCTATGGCCCGCTGCAGATCCTTAAAGGCTTCGATTATACCTTCAAAAAAGGCGAACGCATAGGCGTAGTAGGCAAGAACGGCGTGGGCAAATCCACCTTCCTGAACATGCTCATGGGTACCGAGGCGGCCGATTCCGGGAAGATCAACGTCGGTGATACCGTCGTTTTCGGGAACTATTCGCAGCAGGGCCTGATCGTGAAGGAAGACATGCGGGTGATCGAATTCGTGAAGAACATCGCGGAGAACTTCCCCCTGGCAGACGGCACCAAGGTGAGCGCCGCCCAGTTCCTGCAACTTTTCCTGTTCGGCCCGGAAAAACAATACACTTACATCTCCAAGCTCAGCGGTGGGGAAAAACGCAGGCTGCACCTGCTTTCCATCCTTTTCCGCAACCCGAACTTCCTCATACTCGATGAACCGACCAACGACCTGGACCTGCCGACCCTCAGCATCCTGGAGGAATTCCTGCAAAATTACCAGGGCTGCATCGTGATCGTCAGCCACGACCGGTATTTTATGGATAAGCTGGTAGACCACCTGTTCGTGTTCGAAGGAGACGGCGAAGTGCGCGACTTCCCGGGCAACTATACCCAGTACCGCGAATGGGAAAAAGACCAGGAGAAGCTAAAGACCCTGCCCGAGCCGGCTGCCGCACCTGCGCCCTCTGAAACGGACACGCCCGCAGCCGCCAAAGGCCGGAAAATGTCGTTCAAGGAGAAACGGGAGCTGGAACTGCTGGAGAAGGAAATAGAAGCCCTGGAAGCCGAAAAAAAGCAGCTTAACGAGCAGCTGGCCGCCGGCATTCTTCCTTACGACCAACTCCAGAAAGCTTCCAGCCGCATCGGCGAGGTCATGGAACTGCTGGACGAGAAAGGTATGCGATGGCTGGAGCTCAGCGAGCTTTCGGCGTAGTTCGGCAGCCTGGACCACGTTATAAGCCATCTGTGAAGCTTTTTTAGTAAAGATTTTTATAAGTATTATTTTTGCCCCGATTTAAAATCATCCATATATATATGAAAAAAGCATTAATTACAGGAATTACGGGCCAGGATGGCGCTTATCTTAGCGAGTTCCTGCTGAAGCAGGGATATGAAGTGCATGGTATCAAACGTCGTAGTTCCTTATTTAATACAGATAGAATCGACCACCTTTACCAGGACCCCCATGAACAACATGTAAGGTTTAAATTGCATTATGGCGACCTGTCTGACTCTACCAACCTTATCCGCATTATACAGGAAGTTCAGCCTGATGAAATATATAACCTGGGCGCCATGAGCCATGTTCAGGTTAGCTTCGAAGCTCCTGAATATACTGCAGATGTAGACGGCATCGGCACGCTTCGCATATTGGAGGCTGTACGCCTGTTGGGCCTGACAAAAAAAACCAGGATATACCAGGCTTCCACTTCAGAATTATACGGGCTGGTGCAGGAAGTGCCCCAGTCGGAAAAAACACCGTTCTATCCCCGCTCACCTTACGCTGTAGCGAAAATGTACGCGTTCTGGATCACGGTTAACTACCGGGAGGCATATAACATGTTTGCCAGCAACGGTATTCTCTTTAACCACGAAAGCCCGCTTCGCGGAGAGACCTTCGTTACCCGTAAGATCACCCGTGGTGTGGCCAAAATAGCCCTGGGCATGCAAGACAAGCTGTACATGGGCAATCTCGACGCGAAACGTGACTGGGGCCATGCCAAGGATTATGTAAAGGCCATGTGGCTCATACTCCAGCAAGACAAAGCTGAAGATTACGTGATTGCCACCGGTATCACCAATACAGTACGTGAATTCATCAACCTCAGCTTTGCCGAAGTAGGCGTAGAACTGCGGTTTGAAGGAGAAGGCGCAGGTGAAAAAGCCTTTGTTGCAAAAAGCTCCAACCCGGACTTCCCCATCCCGGTGGGTAAGGAAGTAGTGGCGATAGACCCACGGTACTTCAGACCGACGGAGGTAGACCTGCTCATCGGCGACCCGACCAAAGCGCAAACACAGCTGCAGTGGACGCCTGAGTATGATCTCGTATCGCTCGTAAAAGAAATGGTAGCAGCCGATGTGGAGCTGTTCCGCCGCGAAAAGCTGCTGAAAGATGCAGGATACAAGGTTTTAAACCAGTTTGAATAATTGACATATGCAGGTACAGGACAGGATATATATCGCAGGGCACCGCGGCATGGTTGGCTCGGCCATTAAAAGGAAGCTGGAGCAGGAAGGATTCACCAATTTCATTACCCGCACCTCCTCGGAGCTGGACCTTCGCAACCAGGCGGCCGTGGAAGCTTTTTTCAAAGAAGAAAAACCCGATCACGTATTCCTCGCCGCCGCAAAAGTAGGGGGGATCGTAGCCAACAACACCTACCGCGCCGAGTTCCTCTACGATAACCTGATGATCCAGAACAACGTGATCCACCAGGCGTATGTGAACGGCGTTAAAAAACTGATGTTCCTCGGCTCCTCCTGCATCTATCCGAAGCTGGCGCCACAGCCGCTGAAAGAAGAGTACCTGCTCACCGGCCCGCTGGAACCCACCAACGAACCGTACGCCATCGCCAAAATAGCCGGCATCAAGCTGTGTGATGCATACCGCAGCCAATACGGCGCGGATTTTATTTCCGTAATGCCCACCAATCTCTACGGCCCCAACGACAACTACGACCTCCAAACCTCGCATGTACTGCCCGCCCTGCTGCGGAAGTTCCATGAGGCCAAAATAAACAAGGCCCCCGAAGTGACCATCTGGGGCTCCGGCACACCCCTCCGCGAGTTCCTGCATGCGGACGATATGGCAGACGCCTGTTATTTCCTGATGCAA
>CBFHAF010000668.1:0-3145 GCA_965653435.1 uncultured Chitinophaga sp. | reverse complement strand
CGGAAGCACGCTGTTCCGGGCGGCTGAACTGCCTGCCGCCGCCGTCGCCAAAGGGGCTTTGTGCAACCTGCTTGTATTGAACGAGGGTTTTAATATGTACAACAGAAGGCACTGCCGCGCCTGCCGCTCTTTCAAAATCTACTGGCTGGGCCGCCGGCGTGCCGGTGTAGGCCGTTTTGATCAGGGGCTGGGTGGAGTCTTGTGCGATACTGTCGTAAAGATCACCGGTCTTTCCGCTGAAAGCGAAAGCGCCGGCTGTAAAAGCCGCGGCCATCAGGCCGCCCGCAAGAAGATTTCTTTTATTCATAGTATCCAGTTTAGATGGTGTAAAAGTCACCGCCCATTCTGAATACATTCTGAATACCTGCCGGCTGCGGGGAAGAATTAACTTTTCATTTGCACTGTGAAGGAATGGTATTGATTTTCATAGGCATAACGGATGCTGAAGCCATACAGCCCGCATATTTTGTTCACGATCTCCAGCCCGAGGCCCATGCTGTCCGCATCCGCGCTGCTTTTCGCGAAGCGTTCGAATATCCGGTCTTCCGGCAGGGCATAGGGCTGCCCGGTGTTGCGCACGCTGAAGGCGCCGTTGGCCAGCTTCACGATGATCTTCCCGCCAGGGATGTTGTGGCGGATGGCGTTGGACAGCAGGTTGCCCAGCAATACTTCCAGCAGGGTGGGGTTTACAGTTACGGTGATATCGTCGAGCCAGTCTTTTTCCAGCTGCAGGTTCTTTTGTTCTATCTGTGGCTGGTATTGGCTGAGCAGGTGTTCTGCGGTCTTTCTCACGGCGATCTCTTCCGTTTCCGGGAACTGCCCGTTCTGGATGCGGGTAAGGAGGATGAGCCCCTTGTTCAACCGGGCCATGCGCTGGCTGGCGGTGGCCAGGTCCGTGATCAGTTCCGCCTGCTCTTCCGTGAGCGGGTCCGTTTGCATGAGCAGCTCCAGCTTGCCCTGGAAAATGGCCAGGGGCGTACGCATTTCATGGGAAGCATTTTCCGCGAATTCCTTTTGCGCTACGTAGGCTTTGCGGCTGCGTTCCGCCAGCTGCTCCACGGCGGTGTTCAGCTCCCTGAATTCAGCCACTGCGGAATCGCCCAGGTGCAGAGGGGCCGCATCGTCCACTTTGTATGCCCGCAGCTTGCGGAGGGTCTGGTAAAAAGGCTTCCAGATGCGCCTGGAAAGCCCCTGGTTCACCAGCAGCAGGCCCGCCAGCAATAATATAAGCAGCACGCATTGCAAAACAATAATGCTGCCGATCAGTTTCTGGTGGTTGGCCAGGGAAGATTTGATCTGCAGGCGGTAAGTTTCCTGGTTGATCACCAGGTGGGAAGAAAGCAGCCTGTGCGATTCGGAGGTGTAAAGGGAGTCGCGCATCTTTCCGCCCTGTGATTTTTCAAGCGTCACATCGTTGTTGAGCAGGGGGTTTGGGTCGCCCGGCTTTATTTCCATCACCTGCAGCCGCGGTATCAGCTGGGTTTTAGTCGCTACCAGGCTTGCATCTATATTGGCGATCAAGATCTTCCGCAGCACCAGGTAAAATACCGGCACAGCCACCAGCAGCAGCACCATGCTGAGGATGAAATAATACTGTATGGTCTTATTCAGCAGCTTCATATCGATTATGGCACCTCCATTTTATAACCCATGCCGTATACCGCTTTGATGCGGTCCGTCCAGCCGGCGCCCGTCAGCTTGCGGCGGAGGTTTTTCATATGGGCGTAAATGAAATCATAATTATCGAACAGCCCCTCCCCGTCTGCACTGAGGTGTTCCGCAATGGCATGTTTGCTCACCACGCGGTTGCGGTTGGTGAGCAGGTACAGCAGCAGGTCATATTCCGTGCGGGTAAGCTCCACGGGCTGGCCGTTCACCTGTACGGTGCGCGCCTGCGTATTGAGCGTTAGCTCTTCTGCTTCCAGCAGGCTGCTGCCGGAAAAGCGGCGGCGGCGGATCACGGCGGCTATGCGCGCGCTCAGTTCTGAAAGGTGGAAGGGTTTGACAAGGTAATCGTCCGCCCCGAGCTGCAGCCCTTTAATGCGGTCATCTATGGAATCGCGCGCGGAAATGATGATCACGCCGTCTGTTTTGTGATTTTCCTTGAGGGCCTGCAAAACATACAGCCCGTTGCCGTCCGGCAGGGAGATATCCAGCAGGATGCAGTCGTAGTCGAAACTCTCGATCTTGTCCAGCGCAGTTTTGCGGTCAGGCGCCAGCTCGCAGGTGTAATTTTCCGCCTGTAGATAAGCGGCGATGCTCTTGCCCAGCGCCAGTTCGTCTTCTATGATCAGGATCTTCATTTTTTCCGTTGGACGATGAATATACTGAAAAAAAACAGTCTGCGGAATTGCTTCTGCGGACTGTACGGATCCATCATTATTAACAAATTGGCAGGCCTTGTGTTTGCAGGGGAGGCCGGAGCGGCGCCATAGCAGTCACTTATGGCGCCGTGGCCTTTAAAAACTAAAAATGGTTGGTTTTGGATTTTACAGGATAGTGTCAGGCGGTTGCGGGATCGGCGGCGCCGGATAATTTACCACCAAGTAATACAAGGCGCTACTTCCCCCGCAGCCTGACAAGGCGTTCTGATCCAGGTTCAAATATGTTTCTCTGAGTTTTACATTCGCGCGCAACACGAACAGGAGCGGGAGCACACCACAAAACGCAAATGACTATTCATGAGCTGATGCATTTAAGAGTTAATAAGCAGCCGCCTTTACGGCAGAAGCTGTGAATGTTTTGTGGTGGTAAATTATATACTCTATTATTTCTGTAGAATATGTAGGCAAATATACGATATGAATGATTACTTCCAAATTTTGCGGGCGGAAAATTTGGGAGGAAAGGATAAGTTGTGTTCATCAGCCGCGGAATACTGCACCCGAAGGCCGGGAACAGCTGCTACGGCTGAAATAGCTGTGTTTCAATATTTTTTTTTGTTTATTCGAAAAAGCGGCTAAATTTGCACTCCGTTCGGGGGGTTAGCTCAGTTGGTAGAGCGCTTGCATGGCATGCAAGAGGTCAGGGGTTCGACTCCCCTATCCTCCACAGAATAAAGGCCTTTGAAGAGATTCAGAGGCTTTTTTGTTTTAAATATATAAGGCTTGGAAAGCGTCCCGAATGCTTTCGGGAAGGTCAGGGG
>CBFHAF010000667.1:0-3147 GCA_965653435.1 uncultured Chitinophaga sp. | reverse complement strand
AGGTGGAATACATGCAGCAGTTCATCGGCGAAACCTTCGAGGCCGTAGTGAGCGGCGTGGCGCATTTCGGCTTCTGGGCCGAAACAGTGGAAGCCAAATGCGAAGGGCTGATCAGTATCCACAACCTCAGCGAGGATTTCAGGCATTCCGAAGCCGAATACGCGCTGGTAGGCATGCAAAGCGGCCGCAGGATCAGGATAGGAGACAGGGTGACCATCCAGGTGGTGGCTGCCAGCCTTGCCAAACGCCAGCTGGATTACGACCTGGTGGAAACGGAAACGGAAGACGCCGCCGGCAAACGCCCGTCTAAACGGCGGAGCGCTGAAATGCCCAGGGAAGGCGTACGCACCAGAAGCGTGTCTGCACCGGAGAGGGAAGTGAAACATAAAAGCGCCGGCAAACAGGGCAGCAGGGGCCGCAAACCCGCTGCAGACGCCAAGCCGGCCGCCAGGAAGAAAAAGAAGTAACAGCAGAACCAGAAGAATATAACACTCGCATCATGCATTCATTTAAAGATTTGTCAGTACAGTTTGAAGAACAGTTTAGCAAGAGACAATTCCCGGACCATCCTGCCAACCTGTACGATCCCGCCCAATACATACTGGGGATCGGCGGAAAGAGGATCAGGCCGGCATTGTGTTTATTGGGAAATGAATTGTTTGACGAGATCCAGCCCGACGCATTCCATGCCGCCAACGCCATAGAGCTGTTCCATAATTTCACCCTCATCCACGATGATATTATGGACAAGGCGCCGCTGCGCCGCGGCATGCCCACCGTGCATACGAAATACAACGATTCCGCCGCCATACTGGCCGGCGACGTAATGCTCATACACAGTTACGACTACCTGAACAAGATCACCGGCAAATACCGCACGAAGATCATCAACGTGTTCAACAAAGCCGCCCGCGAAGTATGCGAAGGCCAGCAGCTGGACATGGACATGGAACAGACGCAGCCGGAACAGGTGAAGTACGAGGACTATGTGAACATGATCGCTCTTAAAACCTCCGTACTGCTGGCAGCAAGCCTGCAAATGGGCGCCATCACCGGCGGCGGCAGCGACGGCAACCAGGGGCACCTCTACGAATTCGGGAAAAACGTGGGCATCGCCTTCCAGATACAGGACGATTACCTTGATGCATTCGGCGACCCGGAGAAATTCGGGAAGCAGCAGGGTGGAGACATCCTGATCAACAAAAAGACCTTCCTGCTGCTCAAAGCGCTGGAACTATGCAACCCGGCCCAGAAGCAGCACCTGCACCAGCTCATGGAAACGAATCCTGACAACAAGGTGGAAGAAGTGCTGCAGGTGTTCCACGACTGCCGTGTGGACGAATGGGCCGAAAAAGAAAAGGAACGTTTCAGCCAGATCGCCTTCGGGCACCTCGAGGCCATCGCGGTATTATCGCACCGTAAAGCGCCGCTGAAGGAGCTGGCGGATTTTCTTTTGACGAGGCAACATTGATAACTGAATAGTATTATATTTGACCGTTAATGGTAAATGGTACCCGGGAATGAGGTTACTGTTTACCATTAACGGTTTTTAGTATCAACCTTTAACTACAACAGATGTCTAAATCGCTTTTCAGGAAAAAGTCCCTTGCCAGTATTTTGCAGGACGCCAAAAACAGCGAAGCCGATGCGCATGCCTCAGGGCTCAGGAAGGTGCTGAATGTGCGCGATCTTACCCTGATGGGGGTGGCGGCGGTGATCGGCGCCGGAATCTTCTCCACCATCGGCCAGGCCGCGTACGACGGCGGCCCGGGCGTGATCTTCCTTTTCCTCCTCACGGCCGTTACCTGCGGGTTCACCGCGCTCTGTTATGCGGAATTCGCATCCAGGGTGCCGGTAGCAGGCAGCGCGTATACCTACTCTTATGTGGCCTTCGGTGAAGTGGCCGCCTGGATAATAGGCTGGGCGCTCATCCTGGAGTATTCCATCGGCAACATCGTAGTGGCCATTTCCTGGAGCAGCTATTTCAATAATGTGCTGGAAGGCATGAACATTCACCTGCCCGCCTGGCTGGTAACAGACTACCAGAGCGCCAAGGAAGCATTCGCCGAAGATCCCTCGAAAGCGCTGGCGTGGGCTACCGCGCCCATCGTCGGGGGCTGGCGCGTGATCATGAACATCCCAGCCTTCCTGATCGTGGTGCTCATTACCATAGTAGCGTATGTGGGTATCCGTTAAAGTAAAAAAAGCGCCAACGCCATGGTAGGCCTCAAGCTCATCGTGCTTGCCGCAGTGGTGCTCATCGGCGTGTTCTATATCGATACCAGCAACTGGACGCCTTTTTTGCCCAACCAGTTTGAAGGCGTGCTGAAAGGCGTGTCCGCCGTGTTCTTCGCATACATCGGCTTCGACGCTATTTCCACCACCGCCGAAGAAAGCGCCAACCCGCAGAAAGACATGCCGCGGGCGATGATCTATTCGCTGGTCATCTGCACAGTGATATATGTGATCGTGACGCTGGTGATCACCGGCATGGTGAACTATTCGGAATTCAACAACGTGTCCGACCCGCTGGCTTACGTGTTCGACAAGCTGAACATGGAAAAAGTAGGCTATGTGATCTCCATCAGCGCCGTGGTGGCGGCCACCAGCGTGATACTCGTGTTCCAGATCGGGCAGCCGAGGATATGGATGAGCATGAGCCGCGACGGCCTGCTCCCGAAAAAGTTCGCTAAAGTGCATCCCAAATACCATACGCCCGGTTTTTCGACGATCGTAACAGGTATTATCGTAGCCGTGCCGTCCCTGTTCCTGGAAAGCGGGCTGGTAACCGACCTCACCAGCATCGGCACCCTGTTCGCCTTCGTGCTCGTTTGCGGCGGCGTATTGTTATTGCCGGCGGTAGACAAAAGCTCGAAACGTTTCAACCTGCCTTATATCAACGGCATGATCATCGTGCCGGTGCTGTTCGTGCTGTTCACCTTCTTCTTCCGCGACCGCATCAGGCAATCGTTCGCGGATATCGCTTATTTCGACCACGACCTGGTGCTGTTCCTGATATTCTACCTCCTGGCGGCTGCCATTACGGTGGCCACCATGCTCAAACGCCTTTCGCTTATTCCCGTGCTGGGCATGCTCTGCTGCCTGTACCTCATGATCGAGATACCGGTGCGCAGCTGGATGTTCTTC
>CBFHAF010000666.1:0-3151 GCA_965653435.1 uncultured Chitinophaga sp. | reverse complement strand
GCTGTCTGAATACGTGCGCACCTTGGCGGAGCTTTCCGTCATCCTGCCGTCCGCATCGGGCGCCACGGAGCCTTCCACGCGGTACAGGGCGGATATTTCCTGCTTGGAGGAAAGGTCCACCGTTTTATCCATCGCGTTGTAAATAGGGAAGTAGCTGATGGCGGCGATGAACATGCCTACCATCATGATATTTTTACGCCCAATCCGGTCGGACAGGCCGCCGAAATAAATAAAGAACGGCGTGCCGAACAGCAGCGCCACCGCGATGATGATATTGCTCTGCACGAACTCGATCTTCATCGTGTTCTGCAGGAACGACAGCGCATAGAACTGCCCGGTGTACCACACCACGCCCTGGCCCATGGCCGCGCCGAAGAGCGCCAGCAGTACCAGCTTGAGGTTCTCTTTATTGCCGAAGCTTTCCTTGAGCGGGTTCTTCGAGGTCTTGCCTTCGGATTTCAGCTTGCTGAACAGCGGCGATTCGTGCAGCTTGATGCGGATGTAATAGCTCATCATTACCAGGAACACGCTCAGCCAGAACGGAATGCGCCAGCCCCAGTCGTTGAATTGCTCCGGGCTCATGGAAAGGCGCGTGGCCAGTATCACGCCCAGCGATACGAACAGGCCCAGCGTAGCGGTGGTCTGGATGAAGCTGGTGTAATATCCTCTTTTGTTGGCCGGCGCATGTTCGGCCACATACGTGGCGGCGCCGCCGTATTCCCCGCCCAGGGCCAAACCCTGCGCAAGGCGTAATATCAGCACCAGTATCGGCGCAAGGATGCCGATGGTGGAGTAACTGGGTATAAGGCCGATGGCGAAGGTGGAGCCGCCCATGATCAGGAGGGTGAGCAGGAAAGTATATTTCCGGCCTACCATATCGCCCAGGCGGCCAAACACGATGGCGCCGAAGGGGCGTACGATGAAACCCACTGCAAATGTGGCCAGGGTGGCAACATAGGCGAGGGTAGGGTTGCTGTCAGGGAAAAATTTTTCGGACAGTATCAGTGAAAGGCTGCCGAAGATGTAAAAGTCGTACCATTCTATCAGGGTTCCCGCAGACGAGGCGAATATCACCTGCCAGATACTCTGCTTTGCAGACGTTGAGCTCATAATGTGAAATTGTTATCCGGAAAAGATAGAGAATAACTTTAATAAATAAAACAAGTTTCCTTTTCCAACAGCCTTTGAATTACAGAATCCTTTATCTTTATTCAAACACCAGGAGGAACGGTTAACCAATGCGCCGGATCATATTCATTTTAGTAGTAATTGCAGGGCTGCATCCCTACCTTTCAACGGCCCAGCGCCCGGGCGTGGGGCTTACCCTCAGCGGCGGCGGCGCGAAAGGGCTGGCGCATATCGGCATTTTACAGGCGATAGACAGTGCGGGGCTGAAGATCGATTATGTGACCGGCACCAGCATGGGCAGCATCGTGGGCGCGCTCTACGCCATCGGTTATTCCGGCGATTCCATCGAGGCCATGGCCCGCAAGCTGGACTGGAACCAGCTTTTCTCCAACCAGCCCGTGCTCACCGATATCAGCTACGAAGAAAAAGCGGAGTACAACCGCTACATGATAGAAATACCTTTCGAATACGGCAAGCCCAAGCTCACGTCCGGCGTGATCTCCGGCGAGCAGCTGTGGCTGGAGCTGGCCAAGATGTGCTGGCCGGTGCGGGATGTGAAGGATTTCTCAAAATTCAATATCCCCTTCAAATGCATCGCCACTGATGTGGCCACCGGGGAGATCGTGACGCTGGACAGCGGGGAGGTGGTTTCGTGTATGCGCGCCAGTATGGCCATCCCTTCCGTGTTCACCGCCGTGAAGATCGGCGACCGCAAGCTGGTGGACGGCGGGGTGGTACGCAATTTCCCCACCATCACCGCGAAGGAGATGGGGGCGGACATCATTATCGGCAGCAACGTAAGCGCCGGCCTGCGCCCGGCAGACGAGCTGCAGACGCCCATCGACATACTCTACCAGCTGGGGTTCTACAAAGACGCGCAGGATTTCGTGGAAGCCCGCAAGGTCACCGACATATATATTCATCACGAACTGAAAGCCTACAGCGCCGCCAGCTTCGGCAGCATCGATTCCATACTTGAAGAAGGCCGGCAGCGGGGGAGGGAGATGTACCCCCTGTTCAAACACATGGCCGATTCGCTGAACGCGCTTTATCCCGGAGCGCCGCCGCAGGAGAACCGCCTGCCGCTCGTGCCCGATATCGAGATCACGGACATCGCCGTGAAAGGCCTCGTGCATTCCGACGAGAAGTTCTTCCGCGGCAGGCTGGGCCTTCAGCCCGGCGGCTGCTACACGCCGGACATGATCCGGGAAGCCATCCTCAACGTTTACGGCACGCGCTTCTATAAACAGATCACCTACCACATGAACCCGCTGGGCTACGGCAAAAGCCAGCTGGAGATAGACGTGGAAGAGACCCCGCTCACCTACGTGAAGCTGGGCCTGCATTACAACACCTTCACCAACGTAAGCGCCATTGTGAACATCACGCAAAGGAACTTCGTGGTGCCCAACAGCCGCGCCTTCGTGACCGCAGCTATCAGCGAGAACCCCCGGCTGCGGGCGGAGTATTTCAAATACCTGGGCCGCAAGCGGCGCATGGGCTTCGGGCTGGGCGCGTATTATGAGAACAGCCCGCTGAACTATTACGACAACTTCAGGAAGATCCAGGAATACCGCAGCAAATATGCTAACGTGGACGTACATATGCAGTTTATGCTGAACCGCATCATGGCCATCGGCGTAGGCTCCCGCTGGGAATACATCCGCGTGAAACCCAAGCTCTCGCCCTTCGTGGAGCTGGAAGGCAACAACAAACAATACCAGTCCTTCCTGTATTACGGCCTCAACACCATAGACCGCAAGCTGTACCCCACCCGCGGCGCGCAGATCTCGCTGGAAGGCGGCGTGGTATACGGCCAGAACCCGGACCTGCGGCTGAAGATGAACGGGGTGGACCTCCCGCTGGACAGCCTGGGTTATAACTTCAACGATTACCAGCGCGTGCTGCTGAAAATGAAATGCGAGGCCGGCGACGTAGCCCAGCGGCTCGTGGCCAGCAGTGGGGACCTGGTGCTGATCGCAGCCGACGACAACGCCGATGTTCCCGCCCTGCACGGCTGGCG
>CBFHAF010000665.1:0-3154 GCA_965653435.1 uncultured Chitinophaga sp. | reverse complement strand
GCGTTCATCGATTTGGTGGTGAAATCTTCCGCCAGTACCGAAAAATGGACGAAATTCTAAATTTAACCGGCCGTTTTGTGTGATTTAACGGATATTGGATTTTTAACCAGATAAGGAAAGAGAAATATGCGAACAATCAAAGGGCCCGGCATTTTCCTGGCGCAGTTCCTGGACGATAAAGCCCCTTTCAATACCCTGGAGAGCATCTGCAAATGGGCGAAAGACCTGGGATTCGTGGGCGTGCAGATACCCACCTGGGACGCACGGGTGATAGACCTGAAAAAGGCTGCCGAGAGCAAGACCTATGCGGACGAGATCAAAGGCATCGTGAACAGCGCGGGGCTGGAGATCACCGAGCTGAGCACGCATTTGCAGGGCCAGCTGGTGGCAGTTAACGCCGCCTTCGGCGAACTGTTCGACGGCTTTGCCCCCAAAGAAGTGCGCGGCGACAATAAGGCCCGCACCGAATGGGCCGTGCAGCAGCTGATGTACGCCGCAAAAGCCAGCCGCAACCTCGGCCTGGATGCACATGCCACTTTCAGCGGCGCATTGATGTGGCACACCTTTTACGCCTGGCCGCAACGCCCCGCAGGGCTGGTGGAAGCAGGTTTTAAAGAGCTGGCTGCCCGCTGGCTGCCCATCCTGAATGAAATGGACGCCAACGGCGTGGACCTCTGCTACGAGATACACCCGGGCGAAGACCTGCACGACGGCGCCAGCTACGAACGTTTCCTGGAAGCTGCCGGAAATCATGCCCGCGCCTGCCTGCTGTATGATCCCAGTCATTTTGTTTTGCAATGTCTTGACTATCTTGCCTACATCGATATCTACCACGAAAGGATCAAAATGTTCCATGTGAAAGATGCCGAATTCAATCCCACCGGGCGCTCCGGCGTTTACGGCGGTTACCAGGGCTGGGTGGACAGGCCCGGAAGGTTCCGTTCCCTGGGAGACGGGCAGGTGGATTTCAAAGCAGTGTTCAGCAAGCTGACGCAATACGATTATGCCGGCTGGGCCGTTCTTGAATGGGAATGCGCGCTGAAGCACCCTGAAGACGGTGCGAGGGAAGGGGCTCCTTTTATCAAGGACCATATCATCCGCGTTACCGAAAAAGCGTTCGACGATTTCGCGGGAACCGGTGCAAACGACAGCCTGAACAAAAGAATACTCGGCATCTGAGACCCAGGTGCAGCGTATCTTTTTAAGCTAAACGATTTTTCTCAATTATAAAACTCGGTAAACGATGAAAAAAACAATGTGGATGCCGGTATGCTTGAGCGCGGTACTCCTTATGGCTGCATGCGGCGGCGGTGGTGAAAAGAAAGAAGAAGGTAGCACATCTTCAACAGAAACGACCGCACCTGCGGCGGACAACTCAATGGTAGCAGACGTTAAAGGCAAAGGCAAAGAGCTGATGGCCGCACAGGACTGCGCAACCTGTCATAAAGAAACTGAAAAAGTGATCGGCCCTTCTTTCAAGGAAGTAGCGGCTAAATACCCTAACACACCGGAGAATGTTTCCATGCTGGCGGATAAGATCATCAAAGGCGGTTCAGGCAACTGGGGTGAAGTACCCATGGCGCCGCACGCTGCGATCTCCAAATCCGACGCCGAAGAAATGGTGAAATACATTCTCACCGTGAAATAAATTCATCCTTTAAACAACCTTTTTTATGAAACGTTTATTCACTTCCATCTTGCTGCTGGGCCTGCTTGCAGGCACCATGGCTACATATGCGCAGGGGCCTTCCCTCACCGCCAAGGAGAAAAAAGCAGGCTGGAAACTCCTGTTCGACGGTAAGACCACCACAGGCTGGCGCGGCTACCTGAAACAGGAAGTGCCCGGCGCCTGGAAAGTACAGGACGGTGCGCTTTTCCTGGACACCGATGCCAAAAAAGCAGGTGCTTCCGGCGGCGACCTCATTACTGACGACGAATACGAAAACTACGAGCTGGAACTGCAGTGGAAGATCTCCGAAGGCGGCAACAGCGGCATCATCTTCGGCGTGCATGAAGACCCGAAGTACAAAGCCACTTACGCTACCGGCCCTGAAATGCAGGTGCTGGACGATGCCAAACATGCCGACGGCAAGATACACAAACACAACTCCGGCGACCTGTACGACCTGATCGCAGCGCCTTCCAAATACGCTAAACCCGTAGGAGAGTGGAATACCGCCAAGATCATCAAAAAAGACGGCAAGCTCACCCTCATTTTCAACGGCCACAAAACCGCTGAAACGACCATGGGCACCGAAGAGTGGAAAACACTCGTAGGCGGAAGCAAGTTCAAGTCCTGGGAAGGCTTCGGCGCTTACCCCAAGGGCCACATTGCGCTGCAGGACCATGGCGATAAAGTATGGTACCGGAATATCAAGATCAGAGAACTGTAGTAACAGCACCTATGCTCAGTAAAAAATACATACTGCTCCTGCTCGCCATACTCGTGGCCGGCTCTTCCTTTAAAAAGGCAAAGCCCAGGCTGCTGGTATTCTGCAAAACAGCAGGCTTCCGCCACGACTGCATCCCGGTGGCCAAGCTGGCCATGATAGACCTGGGCGCGAAGAACGGGTTTGACGTGGATACCACCGAAGACGCGTCCCTTTTTACCGCGGAGAACCTGAAACGTTACAAAGCCGTGATGTTCCTGAACACCACCGGCGATGTGCTGAATGCAGAGCAGCAAAACGTAATGGAATCGTTCATCAGAAAAGGCGGCGGTTACATCGGCGTGCATGCGGCAACAGACACGGAATACGACTGGCCATGGTACAACCAGCTGGTGGGCGCTTATTTTTTAAGCCATCCCCAACAGCAAACCGCCACCCTGCAGGTAGTGGACCGCTCGCATACCGCCACCAAACACCTGGATGCAAACTGGGTGAGGAAGGATGAGTGGTATAATTTCAAAAGCATCGTACCTGGCCTGCATGTGCTGATCAAGATAGATGAAAGCTCTTACCAGGGCGGGAAGAACGGAGGGGATCACCCCATGAGCTGGTACCGGGAATTCGACGGGGGCCGCACCTTTTATACGGAGCTGGGCCATACCAAAGAATCCTACCAGGAAGAAGCATTCCTGAAACATGTGCTCGGAGGGACCGGCACATTGCCCAGCGTGTGGAAGTGTTCCCAGGCAATGCCCTGCGGATCG
>CBFHAF010000664.1:0-3157 GCA_965653435.1 uncultured Chitinophaga sp. | reverse complement strand
AGGCAACTTTACATATTATTGATAACCCTCCTGGCCTTACCCGCTGCACTTTCCGCGCAGGACGCCAATTATTGGTCTTCCAGCTACGGCCCCGGCGGTTTTTTTATGCCCGGCTCCGTGATCGCCCAGAACAGGGATACCGGCGTAATGTTCTACAATCCCGCGCTGCTGGTGAACACGCAAGGCAGCACCACCTCGCTGAGCGGTACCGTTTACCAGTGGCAGTCCATCCTGTTCCGGAACGGCCTGGGAACCGGGCTGGACCTCCGGTCGCAGGGCACCAGCATCGTTCCCATGGTGGCGTCGCATGCGATCCCCATCATCAAAAAAAGACTGCCCTTTACACTTGCTTACGCGATCGTACACACTCCAATCATCGATTACGGCGTTACGCAGCAGAAAGACGTGATGCAGGACGTGCTGGACAACCCCTACAGCCCCGGCGCTGAAACCTTTATCGGGCAATATAAAGCGGCGAACAGGATCGATCAGACCTCGCTTCAGCTGGCTGCCGGCATGCGGCTGGGAAAAAAGATAGCCGTGGGCCTGACAACTGAAGGCATTCTTCAAAAACAATCCATGACGGTTGACTTCACCGCCCGGGCCATGATGAACCCGGCCGGCCCGGATACTATACTGGCGCCCATTACCACCGTATCGGAAGATTATACCGCAAGCTACAGGCAGGCGGGCTTAAGGGCGAAGATCGGGATGGCCTGGGAGCTGACGGACAACCACCATGCAGGCCTCGTGGTCACGACCCCCGTTCTGCGGCTGGGCGGAAAGGGCACGGTAGTATCCAATCTCGAAGTAAGCAATTTATACCTGGCCGGAACAGGTATCAACCTGCTGGCAAGCACACGGCAGACCGGCCTGCGTTCAGGCTGGAAAAACCCGCTGAGCATCGCAGCCGGTTATACTTATCTCCATAAAAGAGGGCAGATCTATGTCGTTGCAGAATATTTTGCGCCCGTCAAGGTATACGACGTGCTTACCCCGAAACCCGCGGCTTTCATCCGGCCGGACACGGGCAGCAACAACGCGACTTCCGGCTTCCTGCGGCTCAGCGATGAGCGGCGGGGCGTGCTGAATGCAGGCATCGGCGCGAGTTACAGGATGTCCCCCTCCCTTATGCTGTTCGCTTCCTTCAGAACGGACCTTACATATGACAAAGGGGAAGGCCGCTCACTGACCGAAGGATATAACATCAACGTAACCGACTGGAACCTGTACCACGCACAGCTTGGCGTGAACATGCGGCACCGGCGGTACAACATCCGCACCGGGCTGCTGCTGGCGTACGGCGGTACAAACGATTACCCGCAAAGCATCAATCTGGACCATCCGGACGAAAGTAATTATCTCCTCGGCGAAACGGGCACCAGCAAAGGGCGGACCCTGCATGCGGGCCTGCTGGTTTCGTATATCCATAACTTTTAGTGATACCGCATATCCGTTTAAAAGCGGGCTGATAACGGCGGCAGATAATACTGCTGGCGGTATTTATTGTATTTTTTCCGGTAAGCGCGGTTCCGCTTTAAACCTACGGCAGACATGACACCGCTCTTCTGCACAATGATCCAGTAGTTGAAGATGAATTTCTCCCGGTTCCTTTCGGTAAAAATGAACGAAGGCCGGGTGATGCGCGAGGGAAGCACCAGGTTAGCCAGCCAGGTTTCCACAGCAGGCAGCAGCCGCCATTTGTCCGGGTGATGTTTATCGCCGATGCGCAGCCGCAGGTCGCGGTAATAGAAGTGCATTTGCCCGTAAGCCGCATAGGTATTGCCTTCCCAGGTACTGAAAACGGTATCGATATTCCCTTCCGTGATCCTGATGCGGCCCTGCGGCATGGCATTGCGGCCCAGCTCGGGCAGGTGGATGGGCGATACGTCCAGGCGGGCATTGAAGCCGGAAAGGCTGTCGCCATAAGACTCTTTGTATTGCAGCCTGCGTATGCTGCTGTTGAACACAGTGCCGGAAGCGTACACCTGCAGGGAATCATTTCCGCTGAAACGGTTACCCAGGTTGAGGATGGTTCCTTCCACGTTCTTTATGGGTATTTCATTCCAGCGGTCTGCCTTTGCCGGGCGTTCCGCATAAGTAACGGTACTGTTGGAGATCACCACGGTATCGATCCTGAAAGGCGCCGGGATCTTCTTCAGCAGCGCCGTAGGCATTTCTTTTGTGACACCGTGCTGCAATGGCATGTGTTTATCCCGCGAAACGGTCATTGCCAGGCCGTTGAGCGCTACTTTCCCGGCATGCGGCATCGTACCGCCGATGCGTGCAGGGTCAAAGCCCGTGAGCGTTATCTCCCCGCCGCTGACCGTGATATAATCCTGCTGCCATTTTTCTTTCCGGAAAGTTTCTTCGCGGCTGAGCCGCGGCCGCATGAAAATATCCCGGATGCGAAGCGTGTTGCCTGCCCACTGCAAGCTGCCGGCGCCGGCCTGCAGTTGTTCATTGCTGAAGTTCAGCTTCCCTCCTTCCATACTCAAAATGCCCGCCAGGCTTTTCCAATTGAATTTTTCACCGTGATGGAGCCGGATAGCGGTAGAAGGCAGGTTCCCGGCAAGCTGTTCCCCTGAAGCAACAGCAGCGCCTTTTTCAGACCGGAACCCGCCATCCTTCCAGGAAAGCGCAGCTAAGGCAGAAAAGGTCTTTTCATTTATTCCCACATCCGAAAGCCGGAGATGAGTGTATGGCAATGCCACGCTTAACCCTGGCCGGCTAAACCGGCTATTTTCCAGCAAAATATCCGCAGCGGCCAATTCCAGGCCTTCTTCCAGCGTCTTGGCATCCTTAACCTTCACCTGCACGCGTGTTTGAAGCCGCATGCTATCACCAGGCCCGGAGCCGGTATATATGATCTTCGCATTATTCAAATTTATTTCCCCGATATGCAACGCCAGCGGCATCTTAGTTGAAGGTCCTGATCTTTCCGCCGCCTTCCGCGGTCCCGGAACCAATTCCACCTCCCCATTGTCCATATCCAGGTACGGCACATCCAGTTTGCTGAAATCGGTAGAATTAACCGGCAGCCTGAATCGCATCGCCGGTAATACAAGCTTCGTTGCGCCGGATGTTATCCGTATATCGCTGACATTACTCTCTTTTCCGCTGAAAATAGCCGCAGCCCCTGTTTCCAGCGAAAAGC
>CBFHAF010000663.1:0-3158 GCA_965653435.1 uncultured Chitinophaga sp. | reverse complement strand
ACGGTACCCTGAAAAGTTTTGTATTGACCACTAAAAAATAAACGCCGTAGTCCGGATATTATTTCTTACCAAATTTAATTGAATTTTTCGGATAAAACGCGCTGCTGTCCAGTGCCTCTTCGATGCGGAGCAGTTGGTTGTATTTGGCCATGCGGTCGGTACGGCTGGCAGAGCCCGTTTTGATCTGGCCGCAGTTCAGCGCCACAGCGAGGTCGGCAATGGTCGTGTCTTCAGTTTCGCCGGAGCGGTGGCTCATGATGGAGGTATAACCGGCCTTATGCGCCATGGATACGGCGTTGATGGTCTCGGTCACGGTGCCGATCTGGTTTACTTTCACCAGGATGCTGTTCGCGATCTGCTGGTCGATACCTTGTTTCAGGCGTTTTACGTTGGTCACGAACAGGTCGTCGCCCACCAGCTGGCAGGTGCTGCCAATGGATTCGGTGAGTTTTTTCCAGCCGTTCCAGTCGTCTTCGGCCATACCGTCCTCGATGGAGAGGATGGGGTATTTTTTGGTCCATTCTGTCCAGTAAGCCACCATTTCATCGCTGGAGATGATCTTCTGGGAAGACTTATAGAATTTGTACGTGTTGTCTTTATCGTTATACATCTCGCTGCTGGCCGCATCGAGCGCGATGCCGATCTGGCTGCCGGCTTTGTAGCCTGCTGCTTCGATGGCCTGGAGCACGGTTTCGATGGCTTCTTCGTTGCTCTGGATCTCAGGGGCAAAACCGCCTTCGTCGCCCACGTTGGTGCTGTAACCTTTCTTTTTCAGCACCGATTTCAGGTGGTGGAAAATTTCCACGCCCCAGCGGAGGCCTTCCGAGAAAGTATCGGCGCCTACCGGCACGATCATGAATTCCTGGAAGTCGATCTTATTGTCCGCATGCGCGCCGCCGTTCACGATGTTCATCAGGGGAATGGGAAGGGTGGTGGCGTTTACGCCGCCCAGGTAGCGGAACAGGGGCAGGCCGAACGCTTCAGACGCTGCTTTGGCAACCGCCATGGATACGGCCAGGGTAGCATTGGCGCCCAGCTTGGCTTTATTTTCGGTACCGTCCAGTTCAATCAGGAGTTTGTCCACACCGGCCTGGTCGCTGATGTCCCAGCCGATCAGCTCGTCGGCGATCACTTCGTTTACATTCGTCACTGCTTTGATCACGCCTTTCCCAAGGTATGCACCTTTGTCACCATCACGCAGCTCAACCGCTTCGTGTTTCCCCGTGGAAGCGCCTGATGGCACTGCGGCCCTGCCTACATGGCCGTCTTCCGTGGTTACGTCTACTTCCACCGTGGGATTGCCGCGGCTGTCTAAAATCTGTCTGGCATGGATCTCTGAAATGATACTCATGGGTAAAATTTTTTATTGTTAAATCTTGAGAAAAAGTGAATCCTGTCGGCAAACGGCCGTCTCGCCCGCCCGCCTTCCACTAATTGGTCAATTCCCTGAACACGTCTTCCAGCGACTGCGAATTGCTGTGCAAAGAAAGGATGTTCCGGTTATTTATCAAAGCGAATTGCATGAGGTTTTTACGTACTGTTTCCGCGTCCTGGGTGTATAAACGCCATACATGCCCTTCTGCGGCCACTGCGCGGGTTACCCCGGGCAGCGCTTCCAGCTCCCCGGCCGTGGCCGCTTCGCCAAAAGTAACCTGGATATAACCGCTGGCGCCCTGCCGCAGCGCGCTGATCGCATCGTCCGCGATGATCCTGCCTTTATTGATAATGATCACCCGGCTGCACATCGCCTCCACCTCCTGCATGATATGGGTGCTCAGCATCACGGTTTTATCCTGCCCCAGCTCCCTGATCAGGTTGCGGATCTCCACCAGCTGGTTGGGATCCAGGCCGGACGTGGGCTCGTCCAGGATAAGCACCTCGGGATTGTGCAGCAGCGCCTGGGCCAGCCCTACGCGTTGCTTGTAACCCTTGCTGAGCGCGCCTATCTTCTTATGCTGCTCGGGCGTAAGCCCCGTACGGCGGATCATATCGGAGATCAGCGGGCCGGTTTGCCCGCCCAGCCTGTGCATGCCCGCCGAAAATTCAAGGAATTCCCGGATGTACATATCCGGGTAAAGAGGATTGGCCTCAGGAAGGTAACCTACCCGCTTCCGCACGTCCATGGTGTTTTTGAGCACGTCAAAACCGCAAACCGAAGCCTCTCCCTCGCTGGGTGGCAGGTAGCCGGTAATGATCTTCATGGTGGTAGACTTTCCCGCGCCGTTCGGGCCCAGGAAGCCGACTATCTCGCCCTTTTGCAGCTCAAACGAGATGCTGTCCACTGCTTTTTGCTCTCCATACAGCTTGGTAAGCTGCGAAACCTTTATAGACATGGGTACTTTTTGCGGTGTCTAAATTAAATGAAAAAAATAGTTAACCGCTAATTCCGGCGCCCCCAAGGTATAAAATTTCAAATGCGCAGGCCCCCGGGATAATGGATTTTCGTTAAGGGAGCCTCCGGATTATTGATTTTCAATTAAAACGTGGGCGTTACGCAGGCCTGAAATTTGCCATGTATGGGAAAATGTGTAATTTTACACCTACAATAATTACTCCGATGTAGACACTGCCTCCGCGGCAAACACATACTCCGCTCCGCCTTTAGTTATATATTTACACAATACCTGTGTAAGCTTGTATACCCGACTATTACCTTAAACTTCCAATCTATCAATGGCTAACTTTCTTAAGAAGGCATTGGGTCTTTTCGTGGAATTTGAACCCAGTGAACCGCAGCAGCCGGGCACGCCCGTAAGGGACAACCTTGCCCAAAAATTCCCCCTGAGCAGCTCTAAACAAGCCGCCGTTGCCAATCTCAGCGATGAAGAGCTCGATAAATTCGAACAGCACTTCACCCGCCTCTTTGAAAGCAGCAACCTGCCGGGGCCCGATTATTTCGAGTTCTGGCGCATGATGGAAACGCTGGAAGCACACGTGCCGGACGAAAAGGCCCGTATCGGGGCCGTATTCGCCACACTCAGCATCCAGGGGCTTACACGGGATAAACTGCTGGAAACCGCAGCCCAGTACAAAGCCATGGTAGAAAAAGACCGCGCCGAGTTCGACAAGGCGGCGGACGATAAAGCCGCCAGGGAAGTGGAAGGCCGCGTGCAGCAGATCGCCCGGTTCGAAAAGGACATCGCCGAGCATTCCCAAAA
>CBFHAF010000662.1:0-3168 GCA_965653435.1 uncultured Chitinophaga sp. | reverse complement strand
GATAACCCGAAGTTTCTCTTTCCGCCGCTTTCGTTTTACGGAATACCTGACTGCCACATAATTGAATAGGCTCTCCTGGGGAGAGCCTACAATTTCATAGGATAGATCGATCCAACATTCATAGCAAGGGAATAAACGGAATTCCAGGTACAAGGAAAAAGGAACAATTCATGGCATAAGGAAAAAAGAACAATTCATGGCATAAGGAAAAAGGAACAATTCATGGCATAAGGAAAAAGGAAATTCTCAAGGTATCGGGCAATAGGTTACGATTAATTGCTCATATCAAAATTACTCCGACGGATTCCGATTGCAAATACCTCTTAGTTGTATCTTTTAACAACTTTTTTACACAAAATGCGTTACAGACGTTTTTATTCCATACTTGATAATATTAAATTACGCCGATCAATCAATTATGAAATACTTTAAACTTATCCCGTTTATATTATTAGTTATATGTTCCCGCCCTGTGGCAGCACAACATTCAGAGGAAGAAGCAGTAAAAAGTGCCATCCGTCAACTATTTGAGGGGATGAAGCGCGGGGATAGCGCGATGGTAAAGGCTGTGTTCTATGAAAACGTGGTCATGCAAACGGCTTTGAACACTAAAGACGGCTCCCTCAAACTGGTGACCGCCTCCTTTGAAAAATTTCTAACAGCTGTAGGCTCGCCTCACACGGACGTGTGGGATGAGCGGATTTCGTTTAGCAAAGTTTTAGTGGACGGCCCCCTGGCCAGCGTCTGGACGCCTTACCAGTTTTACCTCAACGAGAAATTCTCCCATTGCGGGGTCAATTCTTTCCAGTTGTTCAAAAGCCCGGAAGGCGGATGGAAGATCATCTACCTGGTGGATACGAGAAGAAAGGAAAAGTGCGTGGAGTAGGTTATTCAGGCCGCGCCCCGTCCAGGTACTGGATGGCGGTATCACATTGTTTTTCGATCTCGGAGAAGCAGGCGTCCAGCATTTCGGTGTTGCCTTCCATGTTCTCGGTTTTGCCGGAGCGGGAAAGCCCCTTTACCAGCAGGAACTGTTTGGTGAGCTTTTGATTGATCATGGCGGTGAACTGCTGCTGCTGCTCCAGCCTGGTCTTCTGCTCCAAACGGGTGATATTCAGGTAATACACTCCCCAGACCCGCAGGCAAACCACCATATATCCCGCCATCAGGAATGGGGTGGCCACATATTTGTCCATCACGGAGTAGGTGGGCGGCAGCAATACCGGGATGTGGTTGATCTTGATCAGCGCCACCAGCCCCAGGTACAGGAACAGCATCGCGCTCAGCCCCAGGGCGGCCCGCAGGTTGATCACGAAAAGCCCCAGCAGGCAAGCCATCATCCAGGGTATGGCATAAATGGGGGATACGTCCAGGTCGTTGGTGAAAGAGCTGAGCATGGGTATCACCAGGGTGTTGAGCGCCGCTACGGTGCCGGCTGTAGCAAGGGATACGCCGGACGCCATCATGGCCGCGCATAACACGAAGATGGATATGAATGAAACGGTGACAACGGTATTGGGCCAGTCGTGCTGGTAAACCACCGCCGCCAGGATAGGCAGCAGCACCAGACTGTAGAAGAAAAGATAGTCGAACAGCATTTTGATACGCGCCTGCTCGTAAGGACAGGATGTGTTGCGTATAAGCCTGCCTGTTACCCATGTTTCAGCGATGCTGTACAGGGTATTTGAAAGGCGCCGTATGCTGCTGGTGGTGGCCGACATATCAGGGGAAAGCTTTATATGGTTCGTTAAACAAGGTACTTCCATCCTGCAAGCCTGCCATTCAACGTTAGTGGTAATTTAAGCGCATAAAAAAAGGAGCCGCTCTTGAAAGAGCAGCTCCGTAATGTTGAAATTCGAATGTCAAATCGCAACTATTCCTAACCCTTATGCAACTGTAATTTCTTTTACGGTTTCCTGTTTTGCCTCTTTTTTGGGCAGGGTCAGTTTCAGGACGCCGTTATCGTATTTCGCGTTGATCTTTTCAGCATCCACATTCTCGTCCAGGTTAAAGGAACGGGAGAAGGAACGGAAGCTGTACTCGCGGCGGATGTGTTTGTCGGTCTCTTCTTTCTGCTCAACTTTCTTTTCCGCGCTGATGGTCAGCGTCTGTGCATCCAGCTTGATCCTGAAGTCTTCCTTCGCCAGTCCGGGGGCTACCACGTCGAGCACATAAGCGTCTTTGGTCTCGGTGATGTTCACCGGGGTGTGGTTGCCGAAGAAGTCGGAGGTGGCGAAATCGCGGTTAATGAATTTGCCGTTGAAAATATCGTCTACAAGGCTGCTAAAGGTCTTAACCGGCTGATGATTAAATTTTACGAGTGTCATAGCGTTTATAATTTTTTGAGTTAAACCATTTTTTTCGGTTACGCCAGGTATAGATCAAACGGGATACCAATGCCGGAAATAGGTAAAATCAGCAGAAAACCGGCATGTTTTAATGACAAGTTGTCAAAATTCTTTTTAGAATCAAGACAAACTGTCAAAATACGATATTTATTGAAGTATGTCGATATATTATTAACTTTGCAAAAAACATATAATTATGTACCCTGCGGAACTCGTGATGCCGATGAAGGCAGAATTAACAGATAATGGTTTTGAAGAATTGCTGACGCCTGCAAAGGTGGATGACGTATTAAAGGAAAGCGGTACTACCCTGGTGGTGATCAATTCAGTATGCGGCTGCTCTGCCGGTACTGCGCGCCCCGGTGTGCTGATGGCGGTAGCTGCCAGCGAAAAGAAACCGGACAGGCTGACGACCAGCTTTGCCGGCTTTGATTCCGCCGCCGTGCAGCAGATCCGTACGCACCTGATGCCGTACCCGCCTTCTTCCCCGTCTATCGCACTCTTTAAGGATGGCCAGCTGGTTCACTTCATTGAGCGCCATATGATTGAAGGGCGTTCGGCCCAGATGATCGCGACCAACCTGCTGGCTGCTTTCGACGAATACTGTTAATGGATATGGATAACGGTTACGGATGGTGTTTTTAAATTCGTAATGGTTAATTCATATTTGAAATGTAACTTGGTGGTTTGATTTTCCGACTGATTCAATTCGGCTTTGTTCATAGGAAAACAGATCACCATTTTTTTTGCCTATGTATCCTAACTTGTATTACGCTTTTAAGGATTTGTTAGGGGTAGAGATCCCTTTTCTGAAAGTATT
>CBFHAF010000661.1:0-3173 GCA_965653435.1 uncultured Chitinophaga sp. | reverse complement strand
TGTCCTGTAAAAAAAGCCCTGAGCGGATGCTCAGGGCCTTATCTGTTATATCTATTTAAGTGTTTAACGTTGCATTACGAACCGTATCGGCAGGTTGAACCGTACCGGCACATCGTTTCCTTCATGTTTGCCGGGCGTCCATTCAGGCATGCCTTTCACTACCCGCATAGCTTCTTCTTCCAGTCCGCCGCCTATCTTTCCGCCTACGGTCTTGATATCGTTAAGCTTCCCGTTCTCATTCACGATGAATGATACGAATATGGTTCCCTGCTTGCCGTTCCGGATCGCATCTTTAGGGTACCGGATGGTGGACGAGAGATATTTGTTGAGGCCCTCATCTCCGCCGGGGAATGTAGGCGGCCTGTCCACGAACGTATACACGCCGTTTGCATCAGGCCCTTTTTTCCCTTTGGCTTCCTGCGGCGGGGGAGGCGGTGCGAGCGTGAAACGGATAGGCAGGTTGAACTGTACGCTTACTTCGCGGTTGTTTTGTTTGCCGGGTTTCCAGTTGGGCATGGCCTTTACGACGCGGGCAGCTTCTTCTTCCAGCCCGCCGCCTTTTTTCGCGCCCACTGTTTTCACATCGGTCACCTCGCCTTTGTTAGTCACAATGAACGATACGAACACGGTGCCGCCGATCTTATTTTCGAGGGCTTCTTTCGGGTAGCGGATATTGCTGCTCAGGAATTTGTTGAGCTCCTGGTCGCCGCCGGGGAAGGTGGGAGGCTGTTCCACAAACGTAAAGATCTCTTCCCCTGGAGGAGGCGGAACGGTGTCGGCAAAGGCCGGCACAGCTGCCGGAAGTGCTGCGGCTTGCCGTAAAGGATTGCCGGCGGGGCTTTCCTGTCTGGCCGGAACGCCTGTTGTGCCGGCGTCAGCGGTCCCGGATTCAGGCTGTGGCACCGGAATGGTAAGGTTCTCGCTCAGGCGGTCGATCTTTTCGTCCGTTACGAACGCAAGAGAACCGAATATCAGTAAGGCTACAGGTATGATGAGCGCCCTGCGCAGGTAGCTGAACCTGAATCTGCGGGATTGGGTAAGCATAAGTATGCGTCTTTTAACAGGCTGATGTGAAAAATTATTCGTCAGTTTAAAAGCCGGGCCGGCCTGCAATGCAGCATGGAGGATCGTTTGCGCGTACGCCGCCACGTCGCCGTTCTCCACCGAACGTTTGTCCGCAATAAATTCATGCACCAGCGAAAGTTCCCGTTTAACGAGGTGGAAGAAGGGATTGATCCAGCAAACGGCCGTCACGATCTCCATAAAAAGTTTATCCGTACTATGGTTCTCCTGCAAATGCACGATCTCATGCCGCAGCATCTGCCGCCCCTCGGGTGTGGAGGCGCTCATGCCGCTGTTCCAGAAAATAAAACGGAAAAAAGAGAACGGCGCGGAGATATGTTGCGAAAGCACGAGCCTGTATGGAAGCAGAAGCTCTATGCGGCTGGTGCGCACGAGCTGCAATATTTTGAAATACCCCCAGCCGATGCGCGCTGCAAACAGCAGGATCACCGCTCCGTACAGCAGCGCGGTAAGATTGAGCTGCTGCACCGCGGGCGTTTGCGATACGGTGAACACCTGTTCGCGCAGCGTTACTACCTGCGACGTATACACGTAGATACCCGGCGCTTCCGCGCCTGTAAACGGCAGCGGGATGCGCAGCAGCGGTACTGCCAGGCTCAGGATGGTGATGGCCAGCAGGTAAAAACGGTTCCACTGGTGGAAACGGTTGTTGCGCAGGGCCGCGTGGTAATAGGCGTAAAGGATGCCTGAGCAAATGATCACTTTAACGAGGTAGGCAAGAAAAGGCGTCATTTTTCATTGTTTTTGGCTTGCTTGATCTGTTGCAGGAGTTTTTCGAGATCGCTCACGCTCATGTCTTTTTCTTTCACGAAGAAAGAGACCATATTGCTGAAGGACCCTTCGAAATACCCTTTCACAAGGTTCTTCACTGTTTTATGGCTGTATTCCTCCTTGCTGATGAGGGCATAATACTGGTGGCTTTTGCCGTAAGCCTTGAAGCTTACAAAACCTTTCTCCACCAGTATTTTCACAAGCGTGGAAATAGTATTGTAATGCGGCCGCGGCTCGGGCATTTCCTCTATCATGTCTTTCACAAAAGAAGGCCCCAGCTTCCATAATACCTGCATGATCTGTTCTTCTGCTTTGGTCAGCGTTTTCATGTTTTTTATTGTTGGTGGAAGGAGTAGTACCGGTCTCTATCCAAATGTAAAACTATTATTTTAGTTTTCAAACTAATTTTATAGTTTTTCTTCAGATTGCATCACTTACAAGTAATTGGTTATTTTTGGATTTCAAAAAGGGAAATTTAATGGTGGACCAACCCATAGTTCAACTGACGAATGTAAATGTATACCAGGGCAATTCTCTGATCTTATCCGATGTGAACATCACGGTGAACAGGGGAGAGTTCGTGTACCTGATCGGGAAGACGGGCACGGGTAAATCCAGCTTGCTGAAAACGCTGTATGGTGACCTGCAGCTGCGTGAAGGCAGCGGCCAGGTGGCAGGGTTCGATCTTACGAAAATGGACTGGAAGAAGGTGCCTTACCTTCGCCGGAACCTGGGAGTGGTGTTCCAGGATTTCCAGCTGCTCACGGACCGTACGGTGCACGATAACCTGAAGTTTGCGCTGAAGGCCACCGGCTGGCAGGACCAGTCGCAGATCGAGGAAAAGATAAAGGATGTGCTGGAAAAGGTGGGCCTGGGCACGAAGGGCTTCAAGATGCCTTACGAGCTGAGCGGCGGGGAGCAGCAAAGGGTGGACATTGCCCGGGCGCTGTTGAACAGCCCCAAGCTGATCCTGGCTGACGAGCCTACCGGCAACCTGGACCCCGAGACCTCAGACGGCATCATGCAACTGTTGTTCCGCATCTGCCGGGAAGACGGAACGGCTATGATCATGGCGACCCACGACTACATTGTATTGCAGAAGTTCCCCAGCCGGGTGCTCCGCACGGAGAACGGGCAGGTGACGGACAATGCAGCGGTAAATTTTGTATAAGTAAAGCATTGGTTATCAGTAGACGTACTTTCCAAATTCTATTTGGAACTTGCCATATTACTTCTTACCTTTGCACCGGAAAAATAGCGAGTTAAAAAATTATTATTATCAAAGATGTCTTACTTAACTGTAGAAAAGAAAGCTAATA
>CBFHAF010000660.1:0-3188 GCA_965653435.1 uncultured Chitinophaga sp. | reverse complement strand
AACATGGACGTTTTACGTATAACCACCTCCGGTAGTGTGGATGATGGAAAAAGCACCCTCATCGGGCGCCTCCTGTTCGACACCAAATCCATCACCCAGGACAAAATGGAAGCGCTCACCGCGGCCAGCAAACGCAAGGGATTGGACTTCACCGATCTCTCCCTGCTTACAGACGGCCTGATCGCCGAACGCGAGCAAGGCATCACCATCGACGTGGCGCATATCTATTTCTCCACGCCCAACCGCAAATACATTATCGCCGATACGCCCGGGCATTTCGAATATACCCGCAACATGGTGACCGGCGCTTCCACCGCCCAGGTTTCGCTCATCCTCATCGATGCGCGCAAAGGCATCGTGGAGCAGACCTACCGGCACTTCTTCATCGCCTGCATGCTGCGCATCCCGCACCTGGTGGTATGCATCAACAAGATGGACCTGGTTGAATACGACGAAGCGCGTTACAACCAGATCACGGAAGATTTCCAGCAGCTGCTGAAAGGCTCCTTCTACGAGGGAAAAGAAGTGAAGATCATCCCTATGAGCAGCCTCTATGGCGAAAACGTGGTGACCAGCACCGAAAAGATCAGCTGGTACAAAGGCCAGCCCCTGCTGGAATACCTGGAAGGCATCACTTTCGATGAAGACGACCGCCAGCATCCCGCGCGTTTCCCCGTGCAATACGTGATCCGCCCGAAAACCGAGCAGTACCACGACTTCCGCGGCTTTGCCGGCAAAGTCGCCAGCGGCAGCCTGCACGTAGGAGAGGAGATCGTTTCCCTGCACAACGGCCAGCGCAGTAAAATAAAAAGCATCGAAAAGTTCGAGCAGCAGCTGCCTGCAGCCCATGCCGGAGACAGCGTGGTGATCACGCTGGAAGATGAGATCGATATCAGCCGCGGTAACCTGCTGGCCACGCCGGACAATGTTCCCGAAGGCCGCAAGGAATTCATTGCGCAGATCTGCTGGATGGACCAGCAAAAACTGACGCCAGGAAAAACTTACCTGCTCCAGCACGGCGCCAACCGGATCAAAGCAAAAGTGCAGCAGATACTGGGCGTTACCGAGGTAACCACCAACCGCACCGAAGAAAAAGCGGACATGGGCCTGAATGACATCGGGCGCATTTCGCTGAAGACCGCCCAGCCTGTGTTTGCGGACCCATACGCAATAAACCCGGCCAACGGCACGTTCATTCTGGTGGACGAATTCAGCAACGCCACCGTGGCCGTTGGATTCATAGACTAAGGACCATCTGTCAACTAAAATAAAAAAGCCGGTGCAGCATTGCCCGGCTTTACTTTTTTATATGCTCCCGTAAGTTCAATTCCCTTTAGCCATGCGGGTTTCAGGCTTCTCCGGCTCCGCAACGTTCAGCCACACGAGCTTCACGTCCTTCCTGCTTTCCGGTGTACGCTTCAACGTTACCAGCCTGCGTTTCCCGGCGTCATAATCGGCGATGGAGAACATGGCCACCTGCCTGTCTTCCCGGGAAAATACCAGGTTGCGCCCGGGGATGGTCTCCTCTCCTTCCAGCTCGTAAAAATACCCGTGGCAGTTGCTGATGTCCCTGATGGCAGGCTGTTTCCCGCGTTCCAGCTGCTTGTGTTTTTCGTCCAGGTCGTTGATGAGGATGTAGCCGGGAATGTAGGTGAAAAATTTATACCGGTCGCCCCAGTTCAGCTTCTCCTGCACGTTCTCCCGGTTCTTCAGGTAAAAAGGTTTCATGATCACGCCCTGGTTGATCTGCCGCTTGGGTATCATCCAGCTGTTCAGCTCTTTCCCTTCAGCGTTGAAATCCACCACCGCCACATTGGCCAGCACGGTGCTTACCACGGTGGGCGTGTTGTTCATCATGCGCACGTGGTTGTCCAGCTCCTCGAAAACGATAGCGTAAGAGCCGTCGTGCTTGATGAAAATATTCTGCGGCACGCCCGCGTATTCTTCTTTCGGGCCGAATACCTCCAGGCTTTTGCGGTTCACTTTATCGAGATAGATCTCTTTTGAATAAGAAACATTCATGCTGTGCAGCTTCACCGTGGCCAGGTAGGTGGCGGTCCTGGAGGTTTTCTTTTCATCCTCCTTCACTGCCTGCATCAGCAAAAGCTGGTCCGTATACGGGTTGTATTTGATGAACCCGCCCACTGTGTTCACGCCACGGGGAAATTTCAGGTCGTGGAAAGCAAAGAATATCTTGCCTTTTTCGAGCGTGGCCAGCTTCATTACCGTACTGTCTTTGTCCCCGGCCCGGTGCTCTTCCATGCCCAGGATGCAGAGCTGCTCTTCGCCTATCACCGCCATGTCCCAGTATTGGAAAGGCACATCATGCTCGAAGTTCCTGAACCGCGCGCGGCTGATCTCCCGGTGCCCGGCGCCGAAATGCACGATCTGGTAGCCGCCGTCTGTTTCCCCGTCCGTGTTAAAATACATCCATACGGCATAACTTTCGCTCCAGGGGTCTTTGATTACGAGGAAGTCTGAAGCTGTGTTTACTTTCTTTTTGCGGAGATTGATCTTGTCCAGGTCCGCGATCACCGAATCTTCCTGCAGCTGCCCGGTATGCCCGTTGATGGTGAGCCGCCGCATAAGGGGATGTTTCTGCGTGCGGTCGCTGATGAACAGGGCGGCGTTGCCCCCGGCTTCAAAAGCGGCGTCGAGGTTGCCGTTTTTATAGGAGGCCCATCCGGTGGCGGAAGACAATGTATCTATCCGCCGGTAAGCAGAATCGAACAATTGTATGGCGAGGCCCTGCCTGGATGTGTAATGAAGAAAGAGAGTATTGCCGTTCTTGAGCTGGAGGATGCGGGCTGAGCCGTCTTCCGGCTCCTGGAATGCCGGGCTTTCGGCTAGGGTGGTGAACTGGGCTTGCGCGGGAATGGCGAACCAGGCCAGGAGGTACAGGGTAATAGTCTTTCTCATCGGTTTCATAGGGATATTACTGTAAATATATGCAATAATTTCAATATATCAATGCCGGTTGACCGGAACGGGGCCCGGCCGGCCCGGCGCTTTCTCCTCCTGTTAGCCCTGTAAACTGACCCTGACAGCATCTAATTCCTTGGTAAATGCGTTCCATTCCCGGGGTTAATGCGTTCTATACCCGGAGTAAAAGCGTTCCATCCCCGGGGTTAAAGCGTTCTATACCCGGAGTAAAAGCGTTCCATCCCCGGGGTTAAAGCGTTCTATAC
>CBFHAF010000659.1:0-3201 GCA_965653435.1 uncultured Chitinophaga sp. | reverse complement strand
TTTGGAGATGCCCATTATCATGCTGACCGCCAAGGATGGCGAGATCGACAAGGTGCTCGGGCTGGAGACCGCGGCCGACGATTATCTTACCAAACCTTTCAGCATCCGTGAATTTGTGGCGCGTGTGAAAGTGATTTTCCGCCGGAAGCCGGAGCCGGGGCACGAAGCGCATCCGCTCGGACAATTGCACATAAAATTCGCAGACCTGGAAATTGACGTGGATAAACGTAAGGTAACATTGAGCAATGCCAGAATAGAACTGTCGCCAAAAGAATTCGACCTGCTCGTGCTGCTCGCTTCCAATCCGGGCAAAAGCTACAGCCGGCAGCGCCTGCTGAACCTTGTATGGGGATATGATTTCGAAGGTTACGAACACACCGTCAACTCCCACATCAACCGGCTGCGCAGCAAAATAGAGAAAAACATAGCGGATCCCCGGTATATTCTCACCACCTGGGGCGTGGGGTACCGTTTTAACGAAGAGCTTTAAAACCAGATGTTCATGTCAGCTAAAAAAAACAGGGGAAACCTGCTGTTTTGGAAATTATGCGGTGTATTTACCGGCCTGCTGATCCTGTTGGGGATCACCTATGTGATTATGGCTTCGCATATTTCGAAGCGGTATTTCTATGAGGTGAACCAGCAGCTTTACGGCGACATTGCCGCACATCTGTCCACATCCACCAAACCGCTGAAGAACGGCCGGCCCGATACATTGGTGACGCATGATATCATTCATTCCATTATGGTCATCAATCCCGCTGTGGAGGTATATTTGCTGGACAAAGGCGGCCGGATCATAGATTTCGTGGTGCCCGATAAATCCGTGAAGAAAGACTCGGTGGATCTCGCCGCGGTGCACCGGTATATCCAGGAAAAGGGGCGCAGCTACATTGCGGGCGACAACCCGAAAAAACCGTCGGAGCGCAGCATTTTTTCCGCTGCGCCGATCTATGAGAATGGGCAGCTGGGCGGATATGTTTATGCCGTACTGGCGAGCGAAAAACAGGCGGGGATCATCGCGGCGCTTAATAAGAACCTCTTCTTCAGTCTGGGCTCCGCGATCTTTTTAGCGACCCTCGTTACCGTGCTGCTGGTAGGCGCGATCACCTATTTCCTCATCACAGGCAGCATCAGCAAAGCGGCAGCGGTGGTGAAACGCTTTAAGGAAGGGGATTATTCGGTCCGTATCACAGGGCATGGTACAGGGAACCTGGGGGTGCTTACAGCGGCGTTCAACGACATGGCGGATACGATTGTGTCCAATATGGAAAAGCTGTCTGCCACCGACCGGCTGCGGCAGGAGCTGATCGCCAACGTCAGCCACGATCTCCGTACCCCGCTGGCTATTATGCAGGGTTATATCGAAACGCTGATGATCAAACAGGAGCAGGTAAATGCGCCGGACCAGTCGCGGTACCTCGGCATTATATTCGACAGTTCAAGGAACCTTTCCAAGCTGGTAGAGCAATTATTTGAATATTCAAAGCTGGAGGCCAACCAAACGGAACCGCAAAAAGAAGTGGTGGCTTTCCGCGAGCTGGTAAACGATATTCTGATCAAGTACCAGCTGCTGGCCAGGGAAAGGAATATAGCCCTTACAATGGACGCGCCCGCCTTCGTGCCTTATGTATATGCCGATATCGCTCTCATGGAACGGGTCATCCAAAACCTGCTCGATAATTCCCTGAAATTCACAGAGCCTGGGGGTGAGATCAGGGTGGTTCTGCGCAACCAGCTGTCAGGGGTAGAAGTATCGGTTTCGGATAACGGAGTCGGCATTTCCGCTTCAAGGCAGTCTTACATTTTCGAGAGGTACAAACAATTGCCGGAAAATAATGGACAGGGAAAGGGGATGGGGTTAGGGTTGGCGATCGTCAAGAAAATACTTGACCTCCATGAAGTAAAAATCCATATCAAAAGCGCTCCGGGGGAGGGGACTACGTTTTGGTTCCTGCTTCCGGCATATGGGAATCCTGCAGGCGCTTAAAACAGGCGTAAAACACCGCAGGGCGGGCCACCGGTTTTATACCTGCTGGCCGGCCCTGAATTTATGGTAGGCTGAAAACCTTTTTATTGATTTAGGGGGTAGGAATCCCTTTCTGCTCTTCCGGAGCAATTCCCGGCCTGGCAAAAAAGTCCTCTTCCCGCACCTGGCGGGAAATTTTCAGAATACGGTACAATGGAACCCGCTGCTGTTATGGTCATTTTGGGAAGAGGGGGAACCCTTCATGTCTGAACCCATAACCTGCCTAAACTAGATGAATAAATCCTGTGTAGCGTCAAATTCATCTTGTTTGTTGATGCTGTTCTTGATAAACGGAATCAAAGCAAGGCCAACCGTAAGAATCACTAAAAGTATGTTCTTCAATTTCATAACCTGTCGTTTTAAATCTTGCTCTATATATAACTAAATAACGTGCCAAAAGGTTACGCCCAAGTGTTAAAAACAACCACAAATTTCGGCCCTGAAATGCCTGTAAATCCGCAAGTTGTTGCTGGATAAGGGTTTGTTGGAAATGTCCTCTATGAGAATTAAAAACAGTATAGATGAAATCGATATGATATGTTTGTAAATCTATTTGATTTTACCCTTTTTGAAGATGAACTTTGCGGCGGCTTTACGAAATAGCGTAGCATAAAATCAAAAATCCGAGATAGTATCATGAAAAATGCAGTTTTATCAGTAGGGGCACAATTCCCTGAGTTCTCAAAAAAGGCAGTTGTTTCCATCGAGAAAGGCAAAGAATTTTACGACGTTTCCTCCGAAGAGATCAAGGCATCCGGCAAATGGATGGTGATGTTCTGGTGGCCTAAAGACTTTACGTTCGTATGTCCTACCGAGATCGCCGAATTCAACAAACATTACCAGGATTTCGCTGACCGCGACGCTATCCTGATCGGCGCTTCTACCGACACTGAGTTTGTACACCTCGCCTGGAGGAAAGATCACGACGATCTCCGCGGCCTCCAGTTCCCCATGCTGGCAGACACTTCCAAATCCCTCGCCGCCGAGCTGGGCATCCTGGAAGAAAATGAAAAGATCGCTTACCGTGCTACTTTCATCGTGGATCCCCAGGGTATCGTACGCTGGACTTCTGTGTACGACCTCTCTGTAGGCCGTAATGTGAAAGAGGTGCTCCGTGTGATGGACGCGCTCCAGACAGACGAGCTGTGCCCCTGCAACTGGCAGAAAGGCGA
>CBFHAF010000658.1:0-3204 GCA_965653435.1 uncultured Chitinophaga sp. | reverse complement strand
CATGGTTTTACATAACAGATTGTCCGCCACAGAGCTGAAACAAAAGCTTGCGGAAGAAACATTCAAACGCGTTACTGTTTCCATTTACCAGTACGCCAAAATTACAGACCCCCGGGCGTTCCGGGACGGACTTTACCTGGCCCTCGACCAGCTCCGGGTTTTCGGCCGGATATACGTTGCACATGAGGGTATAAATGCACAGGTAAGCATTCCCGAACAACATTTTGAGGCGTTCCGGCAACACCTGGACACGATCCCCTTCCTCAAAGGCATCCGCCTCAACATCGCCGTGGACGACAACGGCAAGTCTTTCTGGGTCTTAAAGATCAAAGTGCGGGACAAGATCGTGGCAGACGGTATTACCGACCCCACATTCGATATGGACAACCGCGGCCGCTACGTGAACGCCGAGGAGTTCAACCGCCTGACGGACGATCCGGACACGGTGGTGATAGACATGCGCAACCATTACGAGTACGAGGTAGGCCACTTCGACAAAGCGCTGGAAGTACCCTCCGATACCTTCCGCGAGCAGCTGCCCATGGCCGTGGATATGATGAAGGACCAGAAAGACAAGAACATCATCATGTACTGTACCGGCGGCATCCGTTGCGAAAAAGCCTCGGCCTACATGCTGCATAACGGCTTCAAAAATGTATTCCACCTCGAAGGCGGGATCATCGAATATGCTAACAAAGCGCGCGAGCAGGGCCTTCCCAATAAGTTCAGGGGCAAGAACTTCGTGTTCGACGACCGGCTGGGCGAGCGCATTTCCGACGAGATCATCAGCCAGTGCCACCAATGCGGCGGCCCCTGCGATACCCATACCAATTGCGCCAACGAAGGCTGCCACCTGCTTTTTATCCAATGCGAAAAATGCGCGGCGGAATACAATGGCTGCTGCAGCGCGGAATGTAAAGAAGTGCTGGCCCTGCCTGAAGAAAAGCAGGCCGAGCTGCGCAAAGGGATCGATAAAGGCCTGATGCTGTTCAACAAACGCAGGCGCAGAAGGGATTCAGCTTCAAAGAAAGAAGAAGGGAAAGGCCGGTCTTAACGGGACCGGTCACGCCGGGGCAGGAACATTCAATACCTGGTTGCTTACCATGTTATTCCCGGAATAAAAAGCGAAAATAGCATCAGTTGCATGGTACATGACCGACATCCTGCTGACATGCCCTACTAATTTACCATAGAATTAAACAGCTGCCGTACCGGGTTTGAGAAGCCTGGCTGCTGACATCCTGCTGCCATCCTTCAGTCATCCTTCAGCGGTGTTCAGTGGCCGCAAGGGTTTGATGGCGTTTGACTGAAGGATGGCTGAAGGATGATAAAAGGTTCATTGAAGGATGGCCGGAAAACCACCCGGATCTTCATGCATAATTTTAACCTCGCTGCCCGGTTGCCTGCAGGAGCATTGACAAATGCTTATTCAAATTTGAACGCGCTGCCGAGTATGCCTCCAAAACCGACCCTGATGCCGATGCGCGTATCCGCCTGGCTCTGGTAACCGGCCACCACATCCACCCTGATCATTTTGAAGATATTCTCCAGGCCGGCGAACACCTCCACGTAATTATTGTCCCTGTTCACATAAAAGGCATTGGAGCCTGCTACCAGGTGCCATTTCAGCCGGTTGAACAGCGGGATGCGGTTGGTAAGCAAACCATTGAAGTGATGCTCCACATTCGCGGTGCCGTAGAGTTTGGCGGTGGTGCTGTACTGGTAATACGGCGCCAGCTGGAAGCTGTTCACATAGCGGATGTTCAGGAATGTCTGATTGCCGTTGAAGTGCTGCATATCGGGGATGCTCACTTTATTATCGTTCAGGAAACCGCCTCCCGTAAAATGGTAACGCAGCTCGCCGAAGAGCTTGAAATTCATATTGTCCGTCACGCCTATGTTCCATTTGTCGAAGTCCGCATCCATGAAGCCTTTGCGGTAGCTGGCCGTGAAGGTGGGGTACTTGCTGCCCATGCCCACCCGGCGGTTCGGGTATTCGATGAAGCGCTGCCCCGGCTGGAAGCTGATGCTGCCGCCCACGGTAACCACTTCTTCGCGGTTGAACGGGATATGCGCCAGCTCCTGCGGATGGTTGGGCGTGAAGGTCTTTTCACTGTTCTTGAACAGCACGAAGTCTTCCGTGTTTTCCAGCGGTATGCGGCTCTCGTAATTGGCGCTGAGGTTGAAAGAAACGGTGCGCTGGAAGTTGCGGTAAAAGCTGATGCCGCCGAACCAGCTCTCATACAGTTTCATGTAATTCTCTTTCAGCAGCAGCGTGTATAATGAGTTCATAACCGGGCCGATAGGTTCAGCGCGGTTGAACTGGCTGATGCGTTTGCCGCCGGAAACGGTCCAGGAGTTACCGGTACCATATTCGCCCTGCCCGCTGCCCGCATATGTGAGCGACGTGTATGCATTCAGGTGAGTATTGGTAAAACCGTAGCGGATATTGTTATGCCATATCAGCGCCTTGTTTCGCGGCAGGCTGAAAGTGACGCCTGGCGTGATATACAAGGAAGCGCCCTCCACCGTGTTATAGCTCAGCCCTTTAATGAGCGAGCCCATATTAAAACGGTGCGCGGATATCGCCGTGTCGCGCCTGAAATACCAGGTATGCCCCCAGCCGGTGAGGAATATATCGTCGAGCTCAACCGGCTGCGGTTTTCGCCTGAGCGAGTCCAGGTGATGATTGGACCGCGCGGAATCGCGGCGGGCCCGGGCAGTGCTGTCTTTCACCCGGTAGTCTTTCTGTTCCTCTTCTTCCAGCGGCACGGGGCGGATGCTGTCCCAGTAATTGATCCCTCTGAACTCCGCATCCTTCTCATATTTCATGATCACTTTATTGAAGTACCCTTTGGGGAAAACAGGGTTCAGGTTATAGTTGGAATATACATTCACCGAGTTAGCCACTACATCGAAGCCGAAGAGCTTCGTAGCCACATATACCACCTGGTCTTTGGTACGCCATACCGCTGCATTCACCGGCACATGCGTTTGCCTGATCACCAGCGTGTCCAGCAGCTCCAGCTGGTATTCCTTGGTAAGCATGAGGTCGGTGCTGTGAATGCGCCAGTCGTTTTCCGTGATGAAGATATAACCCGAGAATACCGGCTCGTATTTGCGGCGGGGCATCACCTTTATTTTGTTCACGAGCTTGTCGTCGTCCATAAAAGTACCTTCCAGCCTGTATTTGTAGTAGAACAG
>CBFHAF010000657.1:0-3207 GCA_965653435.1 uncultured Chitinophaga sp. | reverse complement strand
GTGTCTGTAGTAGTGTCTGACGACCTGGTGAAATCCAAAGGGCTCAACGCGCAGAAGATCATCAAGGAACAGGTGGCCGGCCTCATCAAAGGCGGCGGAGGCGGGCAGCCTACCCAGGCGAACGCCGGCGGTCAGGACGTCAGCCAGCTGCAGCAGGTGATCGATAATGTGAAGGGGATTTTGTAGTGAAAATTAACAATGCATAGCATAAACGGGTTTCCCCACGGGAGCCCGTTTTTTTTATGGATCATCCGTACCCATGAAAAAGATCTACTACGGTTGTACTACGGTATCCCTACTAAAGCACTACTAAAGCACTACTAAAGCTCTATAGTTGGAATATGGTTAACTTCTGTAAAATCCCCCATCCGAGGGGCGGAATTGGACAGGCACTTTTAACAATCCCTTAAACCGTTACGCCCGTTTTTAACATTTTTTTACCCCTCTATCCCATTAAATTTGCCCAAAACCTTTAAAGCTATGCGCAGACTATTGTACACTTTCAGCTTTGGCCTCCTGGCCATGGCAACACTGGTTCTCCCGGCCGCGGCCCAGGAAAAACGTTCCGGTAAACTGGGAGAGTATGATGAGATCGTGATCAAACGGAAAGGCGCCGCGAAAGACGTCAAGGTGACCGTGGAGATCAGGGACGGTGAAGTATTGATCGACGGGAAAAAGATCGACGAATACAAAGACGGCAATATCACCGTGCAACGCCGCGTGATCACGCCCCGCAACGGCAATATGAGCAATGGCGGCATTCAGTTCTTCGACGACAACGAGGAAGACAGCGATCTCCGCATCACCCCCGGCGCCGCAGTGCTTGGCGTTATCACAGAAAAGAAGTCGCCCGAAGGCGCAACCGTTTCTTCCGTAGCGGAAGGCAGCGCCGCGGAGAAAGCCGGCCTGAAAGAAGGCGACGTGATCACCCGTGTGAACGACCGCAAAATAACAGAACCGCAGGACCTGTTTGAGACCATCGGCAACCTGAAGCCGGGAGACAAAGTGACCGTCACTTATCTCCGCGATAAAAAAGAACAGAAAACAGACGCCACGCTGGGCAAACGGGCTTCCATTTCACCGCGCAGCTTCGGCCTCGATCCGGACGGCGATGAAGTGAACCCCTTCCGTTTCAGGATGCCGCAATCGCCCGGCGGCCGCCCCTTCGGTGAATTTTTTGGAGACAGGGCGCCCTCGCTGGGCCTCACCGTGCAGGATACTGAAGACGGCAAAGGCGCAAGAGTGACGGGCGTGAAAGAAGGCTCCGCCGCTGAGAAAGCAGGTTTCAAAAAGGATGACCTGATCACGGAAATTGCGGGCGAACCTGTAAAGAACGCGCGCGACGTAGCGCAAACCTACAGGGAACATCTGGAAGACGGGACCATTACCGCCAAAGGCAACCGCAACGGTTCGGCTCAAACCTACACTATCAAGGTGCCGAAGAACCTGCGCACGGAAAATTTGTAATAAGTAAGGCAGATTATAGTTTAAGTGTTAGCAAAGAGATGCGGTCCGGTTTATCCGGGCCGTTTTTGCTTTATTTACTGCGGCCATATCGCAGGCAGTCGTTTTATCTTGTTCCTGCCATGCACCCCCATTTATTCATCTAAAAAATAAACTATGCGAAATCAAATCGCAGCATCGATCGCTGCAGTAACCCTGCTGCTTGCTACCGCCTGCAGTAAACCAGACAACATATCCAAACCTACCGTACCGCCTACCGAAAATTGCAAATCCTGCGGAGAACTTTCCGGGCTCCTGCCAGGCGAAAAGTTCGTCACCTTTGAGAACAACGGCAAAAAAGTAACGCTGATTCAAAGCGGCAACCGGTACAAACTTGATCCTGATGTTTACCTGAGCGACCGGCAGGTGGCCATCCTGAAAGGCGAATACAAAGGTGATGAGAATGGCCGTACCGCAGGCCCTCCCACTTTCATACAACTCTGGCCCTCCAGAACGGTTTACTATACCCTTCACTGGAACCTCGCCAACCCGCAGGTGGTGGCCGATGCTATCGCTCACTGGCAGGCAAATACAAACCTGCAATTCGTACTGCGGACGAACGAGCCAAACTTCATCGAATTTAAGACCGATGAAAACGCTTGCTGGTCGGAAAGCCTTGGTATGAAAGGCGGGTTGCAAAAAATTAATCTCGGATCAGCCTGCTCTGTCGGCAACGCGATACACGAAATAGGCCACGCAATCGGGTTTTATCATGAATTAACCAGGAGAGACCGCGACTATTATGTCAACATGAACTGGGGCAATATCCATCCAGACTGGGTTTCACAATACCAGACTTATTGGGAGCGCGGTATTCCCGGCTTCGAAATTGGCACAATGGATTTCAACTCGATCATGATGTACGGTTCTTTCAACAGCAGCGCCCTGGACCCTTTCGTAGCCGTATGGACGGATAAGGACGGAAACACTCATTCGCGCAGCAGCAGCCTGTCCGACGGCGATATCCAATTATACAACCTCCTCTACAACCCGCCAACCATCAGGATCGTGCAATTAAACAAGGTGCGGGTTACGACCCCTGAAGGACGAGGATACCAATGGGAAGATGAACTCAGGGTAACTACTCCATTCACCTGGCCATGGCCGCTGGAGATCGCCATCTGGGTTCATGAAAGTAACTACGACGGCTCTTATTACACGCACTACGAGCATGTTACACTTATGCCCGGGCAAACTACCCAGGCCCTGGGCGAAGGATGGCAAATTAACGGCAGCGTCAGCGCTGGCGAGTATTCTTATAAACGCACTGCCGCCACCGTTTACCAATAAAATCACACAAAGCTGACTTGCACAATAAGGGGCTGACCAAAAGGTCGGCCCTTCTCATTCCCTACTTCTGCACCATTTTCAGCATTTTCAGCTTATTCTTAAACGGCGGGTATTTTACGGGAACATCCAGCCAGGTGGCGGTTTTCATCACGCTCTTTTCGTGGGTGAACTCATTGAAGCTGTTGCGGCCATGGTAGCGGCCCATCCCGCTGTAACCGATACCCCCGAAAGGCAGGTCGGAATTCGCAAAATGTACCAGCGTATTATTGATGCAGCCGCCGCCGAATGCCACCTTTTCGATAAAGGCCTGCTCCGTTCTCCGGCTGCTGGAAAACACGTAGAGCGCCAGCGGGTAAGGGTTCCGGGCGATCATCGCAATTGCGTCGTCCGTATCTTTATAAGGGATCACAGGCA
>CBFHAF010000656.1:0-3212 GCA_965653435.1 uncultured Chitinophaga sp. | reverse complement strand
GCGCCAGCAGTATTTCTTCGGTAGGGAAAACCGGCTCGGGTTGCAATAGCGGTTGCTTTGGTGTACTTAAAGTTAATCAAAAAAACAAAAGGCCAGCCTCACGGCCGACCCTTTGCTCAATTAACCAAAAATGTACTATTTCAATGCGTTATGTAGTTCTTTCAGCAAAGCGTTGTCGTCTCCGCTGTCGTAATCCGCAGCCCAGAGATAGGCTCCTTTGTAAGCGGAGCTCTTGATAAAATCGCCTTTCTTTTTCACCAGCGGCCTGCCGTTGTAGTACACGCCAAACGCATGGTTCACCTGCTCTTTCGTAGCAGCCTGCGGATCGTAGCCCAGGATGGTTTTGTAAGCCACGTAATCGTAAGAGCCCCAGTCCAGGTTATTCCCGTTGCCGTCTATTGCATTGTAACGCAGGCCGAAGGCGGGGATACCGATCACGAGCTTATCCGCGGGCAGGTGGAAGTCCGCCCAGATCTTGGCCGCAGCCAGCATGTAATCGTAAGACGAGGCCTGGCCGCGGGGAGCAGCAGGCCCCACGTGCAGCCCGTCTTCGAACGCCCGCACGTTCACCCAGGTGGCGGCCGCGAGGCTTGGATAGTCCCAGTGCTGCCATCCGGCGCCCACTGTGGCAGTAATGATGGAGCCCGCAGGCAGGGCGGCCTTCAGCTCGGTTATGAACGGAGCAACGGCCGCCACGTTCTCCGCATACGCGCCGGAATTGATGTCGCTCATCATAACGTCCACCCCGTCCAGCTTGCGGGCGGTCACATAGCTGGCCACCCTGGCCACCAGCGCGGCACGTGAAGCAGGCGTGCGGATCGCTTCGCCGAAATCATTCGCTTCATACAACGCCCAGCCGTCCACCGGGGAAAGGCGGCCCGCCAGGCCCAGCAGCACGGCCCTCCCGGCAATATGGCCGCGGGCTACGAGCTCGTCCATACGCTGATTGGTTTCGCCGGCAGAAAGGTCCACAGTGCCGTCAGAAGCTACCCTGCCTGCAAGGAAGGTCACATGCGTGGCCTGCTCCCAGTTCACGTTCAGCGCAGTGCCCTCTGCGCTGAGGTAGGCCATGATCACCTTGGTATAAGGCAGCGGGGTATAGGTTGCGGGCTTTACCAGCACCTTGGAGGAACGCTGGCTTTTCAGGCCGTTCAGCTCCACTTCCAGCGAGATCGTGTATTCGCCGCCGGCAGCGGGCGTAAAGGAAAAAACGGTGTCTTTTGACTTTTCTTCTCCGTTCACTTTCCAGGAAATATTCACTTTGCCGCCGGGGGAATATACCAGCCCTTTGTAGTCAGCCGTCTGCCCCTGTTCCAGGATGCGTACGGGCGACATGAAAGCGTTTTGTATGTCGAAGATGCGCGGGTAATCGCCGGGGCCGAACTCGGGGTCTTTGATGCGGTCTTTTCCACAAGCCGCCAAAACGAAAATGCTAACCAACAGTATGTATAGTTTCTTGTGCATGATCATGTTTGTTAATGAGAAAAATGCTATTCCTTATCCCACCATACGCGGCCTGTCCAATCATCTTTTTTTCCATCCATGTTCTGCACGGCCTTGTTATAGTTTTCGGCATTCTGTTCTTTTTCCGAGAGCGGGTATTCGAACCTGCGGGGGATCGTATTCACGCTGGAATAACCGGGCTTGTAACCGGGCGTAAGCCGGGGGAAGCCGCTGCGGCGCCAGTTCGCGTATGCTTCCGGACCGTTCATGAAAAGCGCTACCCACAGCTGGTGGTTGATCATTTCAAGCTCTTTGCCGGGCGCCACTACGTTGTCCGTCTTATATTTCGTAATTGCCGCATCGGGTATCTGCGGGCCGCCGGGATAAAGGCTCAGCTGCTTCATCGCGGCTTCTATGCCGCGGTTGTAATGCGCCTGGTAATCGCCGTTGAGGTTAAGGCCCCAGCGGAAACACGCTTCCGCCAAAAGCAATTCGGTTTCCGCATAGGTAAGGTGCAGGAAAGGCGCGTTGTTCGCAATGAGGAAATTGGCCAGCTGCATTTTCTGCGCGTTGTTGCCTACGTCATAGGAACCAATGCCGGGCACCTGGATGGTGAACGTGTTCTTCCAGTCGTCCCACACAAAATCGCCGTTCTTGCAGCCGGTAATGCCCACCACGGCTTTTACCTGCGGCGTGATGTCCGTCCGCTCCATGAAAGCATAAGGTTTGTCTATATAATATTTGCCGATATGATCCAGGCGCGGGTCGTTGGTATTGCGGAGCGCATCCAGGAACACCTGGTTGAAGCGGTAAGGCACCAGCTCGCCCTGCGTGATGGAAGCGGAAAGGCCGTTGCCGCGCACGTCCTGGTAGTTGTTGAGGATATCCGCGTGGGTCATTTTACAGATGTCTTCATTGCTTTCGAATACACCGCGGGCGAAGGCTTTTTCAGCTTCGGCGCGCGCCAGCGCAGCATCCCTTTTCACGAGGCGCATGGCCAGGCGGAGATGCAGGCTGTTGGCAAATTTTTTCCACTTGCCCACATTGCCCTGATAGAACTGGTCGTTGCTCACATTGTCGCGGGAAGCGTCCAGCGCGGCGGAAGCCTCGGTAAGCTCTTTGAAGAAATCAGCATAAATATCTGCCTGCCTGTCGTATTCCGGCCGCACAATTTTCTGGATATATCCCGCTGAAGCCTCGCTGTAGGGTATATCGCCGTAAAGATCAGTGAGGCGCGCGAAAAGGTACACCTTCATGATGCGGAGGATGTTGTAAAGGTTGGGCTTTTTGCTGTCGCTCTTCGCGCGGTGCACTGCATCCACGAGGTTGAGGATGTCGTTGGTGTAGTTCAGTTCCCAGAGGATGCTCATGTACTGCTGCTGCTTCACATAGAAGCCGCCGTACTGGCAGGCCCAGGCTCCGCCCAGCTGCTGTACCATGGGCATGCACAAAAAGGTGCTTACCCGCTCATTGGATTCGAGGTCGCCGGAAAAACGCGCCTGCACCTGCACCAGTTGCAGGGCGGGGTCCATCGTGGTGCTTTGGGTGGGATTGGTATTCATGTCCCCGAAATCATCGCAGCCCGTGAACCCCGCCACCATCAGCAGGCATAGGCAAACCAGGGAATTATAATAACGTTTCATGCGGATTCGTTTTTGTTTGTTCATTCGGCATCATTTTAAAGGCGCACATTGAGATTCAGGCCCCAGCTCCTGCGTGAAGGCAATGAACCGTATTCCAGGCCCAGGCCGTTCCCGTTGTTATAATTG
>CBFHAF010000655.1:0-3214 GCA_965653435.1 uncultured Chitinophaga sp. | reverse complement strand
GCAAACGTGAGCCGGCTTGCCGAAAAGATCATCAAAGGCGGCGGAGGGGTATGGGGGCCGGTGCAGATGGCACCGCACAGCAAAATGTCCATGGCTGACGCGAAAAAGATCACGCAGTATATCCTTTCTTTATAAAATGTACGAAGCGGCATTATGCCGCTTCGTACGTCCGTTTTATCCAAGATATTTCTTCAGCTCCGCAGCCCCGTGTTCCACCAGCGAACGTGTTTCCGGGATATGCGCCAGCCCGTTCAGCATGCCCCAGTCGTGGATGACGCCGACATAACGGATGGTGGTCACAGCCACGCCGGCTTCCGACAGCTTGCGGCCGTATGCTTCCCCTTCGTCGCGGAGGATGTCGTTTTCCGCTACCTGGATCAGGGCCGGGGGCAAGCCTTTCAGCTGCTCTACCGTGGCCTGGAGAGGAGAGGCATGAATGTCTTTCCGTTTTTCCGGGTCGGGAATATACATGTCATACATCCAGCTCATGAGCGATTTGGTGAGGAAACGCTGCGTGCCGAACTTGCGGTAGCTTTTGTTATCGAAGTCCGCATCCACGATGGGCCACATGAGCAGCTGGAATTTGATCTTTGGGCCGCCGCGCTCTTTGGCGAGAATGGTGGTAACGGTGGACATATTGCCGCCCACGCTGTTGCCTGCTATCGCAAGGTTCTTCCCGTCCACGCCGATCTCATGGCCATTTTCAGCCACCCATTTAGTAGCCGCATAAATTTCATTGATAGCCTGCGGGTAAGCAGCGTCGGGCGTGCGGGTGTAATTCACGAACACGGATGCAAAGCCCGACAGTACCACCAGGTCGCGCATCAGCCGCTGGTGCGTGGGGAAATCGCCCAGGATCCAGCCGCCTCCATGGATGAACATGAACACAGGCAGGATGCCCGTTGCGCCTTCCGGTTTCATGATATGCAGCTTGATGGTGTAACCGTCGGCAGTGATGGTCTTTTCCGTGACGGTAACGCCGGACACGTCCACCTTCACAGACTTCTGTGCATTCACCAGCACGTTGCGCGCATCGTCGGTGGAGAGGCTTTCCACCGGTGTGTCCGATGCGTTCAGTATGTCCAGGAAGGCTTTAACCTGGGGGGTAAGATGTGGATCGGATGCATAATCCACCGGGGTGTGATTTTTACTCATGGCAAAACAATTTTTTAAGATTGAAAATGTATGCCATTAGCTAACGAATCCGGTGCCACTATTGTTAATCGCTGACAATCAGCGATATAGTGTAGTTCGTACGCCGGCCGCCACGACCGGCCGTTGCGGCGGGGCGCGTAGTCACGAAATAACGTTGAAAAAAACCGGGAGAACATTCTCCCGGTTGCAAAAGACGGTCAGAAATTATAGGCTGGCGGCTCGATGCCCTGCATACGGAGGAAAATAGTTGCCTGCCCGCGGTGGTGGCTGATGTGATCCAGCGTGGCGTGGAAGCCCTTGTGGATATCACCGCCCTGGCCCACGGTTTTTTCCAGCAAGGCATAGGCTTTTTCAAGTTCTTTGCGGATCTGCGCTTTGTTGCCTTCGGCGGAAGGAGGGGACCAGGGTGTTTCCTGTTGCAGGATGTAATTGTCTTTCCACCAGTGAATGCCGTAGGCAATATGGTGCATCAGCTCGCCGAAGCTCCATACGCCGGGAGCGGGAGAAAATCCATACGCCTCTTCGGGCATCAGGCTGGCAACATTCAGCGTATAATCGCGGGAAATGGCAAGATGTTCCAGGAATTGTGCTTTCATAAAATGTGTGTTTTTATTACAGCACGAAGGTATCCCTGCGCCGGGGCAAGCACTTAAGGAATCCTGCTCTTTTGCCGGGAGGTTCTGTAGGTGGTGGGCGGGCAATGATAGCGCTGCCTGAAAGCCGCCGTAAAATGTTCGATGCTGTTGAAGCCGGAGGAGAACGCAATGTCCGACACCGGGAGATCTGTATTCTGAAGGTACACGGCTGCATTCTTCAGCCGCACATGCAGCAGGAACTGATGCGGGGAGTGGCCGGTGAAGGCGCGGAAGATGCGGCTGAAATGGAAGGGGCTTACATGGCAATGCTCCGCCAGGTCCTGGAGCGATACATCGTCGTTGAAATGCTCCATCAAATAGGCTTTCGCGTTCTCTATCGTGCCCAGGTGGTTTTGTTTGAACCGCGTGCTGATCTTTTCGTCAGGGTTGTAATCGGTGATGCCGCTTAGCACTTTGTGGATGATCTCCATAACGAGCATGTCCGTTTGCAGGCGGTGCATGTTTTTGCTGAGGATGTTCTGCACCACGAGCGTATGCAGGTATTCGAGGCCGGGAGGGGCGAAGAGCAGGGTGGACTGAAGGTCGCCGTTGGAGAAAAAGGCGGTTTTTCCGTACATCTCCAGCAGCTCCCGGTAAAAGGCCGGTTTCATTTCGAAGATAGTGCATTCGTCGGGCACGGCATGCGCATGGGTTACCGTTCTTTCGAAGCCGGGCTTGGTGATGAGCACGCAGCCGGTATAGGAATCCAGCGAGCGGCGGAAAACATTGAACAGGAAATTTCCTTTCCGCACGAAACTGATGCAGAATGCGGTATTGTACTCCGGTTTGGAGGTAGTGCAGGCGGTGCAGCGGCATTTGAAATCGAGCACCTGGTAAAAGCCCGAGCTGTATAGTTGATGGATATCCGCGTCCATGGCTGAAATGATATGTGCTTTTCTAAAGATACGGATATCTGCGCCCATAACACGAAAAGGGAGGTGGATAACCGGCGGGGAAAGTTATCTTTGCCCCTCATTTTCAATGATATGAAACGAATTTTATCCCTGTGCCTGCTTGTTATGCTGCATGCATTCGCCTACGCCCAATTTAAGACCATTGCTGAGAGCCCTGCTTTTCCGGAACCAGAAGATGGTTTCGCCAGGATTCTGCAACTGAAGAATGGTAATACGATGCTCCTGTTGTTTTCCTTTGGTAAGGGAATCGACCTTAAAATATTTGATGCCAAACACAAGCAGCGGGTGGCAAAACACCTGAGCCCGAAATACGGCAAGCTGAGAGGGCCTGCCATTGAAGCTATTTTCGAATCCGGCGGCGATGCTGTGCTGCTCATCAGTGAAGTGGAGGGAAGGCAGCCCGTTCTACACCGGCTTGTCATTGACGGAATAAAGGGCACACTTAAGAACCAGGAGATGATCGCGGTTGCCGGTCGCCTCGCCTCCTACAACGAAGGCGATATTGGTCCG
>CBFHAF010000654.1:0-3221 GCA_965653435.1 uncultured Chitinophaga sp. | reverse complement strand
AGTTTACAAATGATTATTTATTTCAGGATCTTCCTGTTCTTATTGCTTTTCTGGATAAGCTTGTAAAAGGTGTCGTAATCTTCCGCCTGCAGCAGCTGCTTCATCTGCTCCAGTTGGTTGATGTGTTCTTCCAGCACGTCCAGCACATTGTTCCGGTTGTGTTTGAAGATGGGCACCCACATGTCCGGAGAGCTTTTGGCAAGCCTTACGGTGGATTCAAAACCGCCGCTGGCCAGCTCAAAGATACGCCCCTGCTCTTTCTCCTTCTTCAGCACCGTGAGCGCCAGGGCAAAGGAAGTGATGTGCGAAATGTGGCTTACATACGCCGTATGCAGGTCGTGCTCCTCGGCGTTCATGTACACGATGCGCATGCTCAGTTTGTCCACCATGGATTCCACGATCTCCAGCGCGTCTTCGTCGCTGTTCTTCACGTCGCAGAGCACCATGGTTTTCTGGTGGAAGAGGTTGCGCACGGCGGCTTCCGGCCCGGAGTACTCGGTGCCGGCCATCGGGTGGGCGGCAACAAAGCGGCCCCGGTGGGGATGACCGGCAACGAGCTGCAATAATTTTTGTTTGGTGGAGCCCACGTCCATGATCACATGGTGCGGCTTTACCTTATCCAGGATAGAGCTCAGCGTTTGCAGCAAAGCATCTACGGGAATGGCCAGTATAATGAGCTGGCTGCGTTCCAGCGCGTCTTCCAGGTTAGAGCCTTCGTCTATGATCTTCAGTTCCTGCGCCTTCGCAAGGTTCTCCTGGTTGTAATCCACGCCGATGATCCAGTTGGCCACGCCTTTTTCTTTCAGGCTGAGGGCCAGGGAGCCGCCTATAAGCCCCACTCCAACTACTGCGGCTATCATATGGCGGCGGTTTGAGGTTGAACAATGTTTTTCCTCACCCGGTCTATCGCTTCGGCAAACACCTGCTCGTCCCTGCAAAGGCTTACGCGGATGTACTGCTGCCCGTTGGCGCCAAAGATGCCGCCGGGCGTGATGAACACCTGCGCTTTCTGCAGCACGGCGTCGCTAACGGCGTAGCCGTCAGCATATCCTGCGGGTATCTTTGCCCAAACGAACATGCCGGTCTGTTGCTGGTCGAACTCAGCGCCCAGCAGGTTCAGCAGCTCGAATACCTTCCTGCGGCGGGCTGCGTAAATGGTATTCAGCTGCGCGTACCATTCGGGGCCCAGCTCCAAAGCCGCCACGGCGGCCATCTGTACGGGCTGGAACATACCGGAGTCCATATTGCTTTTGAACCGCAGCACGTCGTTGAGGAATTCAGCCTTTCCCACGAGCATGCCTACACGCCATCCGGCCATGTTGCCGCTTTTGCTGAGGGAATTCAGTTCCAGCGCCACTTCCCTGGCACCCGGCGTGGCCATGAGGCTGGCAGGATTGTCGTTCAGGATGAAGCTGTACGGGTTGTCGTGGCACAGGAGAATATGATGTTTCGCGGCGAAGGCCACGAGTTTTTCGAAAGTTCCTTTTTTGGCCCCGGCGCCGGTGGGCATATGCGGGTAGTTCTCCCACATGAGCTTCACTTTGGAGAGGTCCTGTTTTTCCAGCGCGTCCAGGTCAGGCTGCCAGTTGTTGGCGGCGCTGAGCGCGTAGGTTACGGGCGTGGCCCCGGAAAGCTGCACGGCCGACCGGTAAGTGGGATAGCCCGGGTCCGGGATGAGCGCTTCGTCGCCTTCCTGCAGGAAGGTCATGCAGATGTGCATGATGCCTTCTTTGGAGCCGATGAGGGGCAGCACTTCCGTATCGGGGTTGAGCGGAACGTTATAATAACGGCCATACCAGCCGGCAATGGCCTGCCTGAGGGCGGGAATGCCTTTGTAGCCCTGGTAGGCGTGGGTATTAGGTTTTGCGGCATGCTCGTTGAGCGCTGCAATTACGGAGGGATGCGGGGGAAGGTCCGGGCTGCCTATGCCAAGATTGATCACGTTGGCGCCCGCTTTATTCATATCGTCGATCTCGCGGAGCTTCCGTGAAAAGTAGTACTCTTCAGTGTGTTGTAATCGTTTGGCTACGGATGGTTGCATTGGTTTATGATTTCAGGTATCAGGTATGCGTATTGCCTTTTTTGTAAATACCCAGCACCGTGAGGTGCTCCGTGAGCGGTGTGATCTTTTTCAGCGCCTGCTGGAAATGATCCAGGGATTCAAACTCCATGTCTGCATGGAAGTAATAATGCCATTCTTTCGCCGGGATCGGGAAGCTCTGGATCTTGCTCAGGTTGATGCCTTCCGCCGCTATCCGGGTAAGCACTTTGGCCAGGCTTCCGCTCTCGTTGGAAGTTTGGAAATATACGGAAGATTTGTTTGCATCCGCGGGCGGCTGCACGCCATTTTTAGAAATCGCGAGAAAGCGGGTGTAATTGTTCTTGGCGGTATGGATATTCCGGCCGATGATATCCAGTTCATAGATCTCGGCAGCAAGGTCGCCCGCAATTGCGGCAGTGCTCTTCAGCTTCTTCTGGCGTACGTGCTTTGCGCTCAGCGCTGTGTCTTCCGTTTCCACCAGCTTGATGTGCGGGTATTTGGCCAGGAAGTCCATGCATTGCAGCAGGGCCATAGGGTGGCTGTGTACTTCCTTGATATCTTCAATGGTCTGGCCCGGCAGCACCATCAGCTGCTGGTTGATCTGGAGGTAAACCTCGCCGATCACATGCAGGCCTGAGTTCTTGAGGAGGCTGTAGTTGGGCAGGATGCTTCCGGCGATGGAATTTTCAATGGCCATCATGCCGGCATCGGCCCCGTCCGCGTTCACTACTTTCCTTACCAGTTCGGGGAAAGAGGCGCAGGCTTCTATTTCACTTTGTTTCCCGAAGTATTTCCTCGCGGCGATCTGGTGAAAACATCCTTCAAATCCTTGTATGGCAATACGCATGAGCTGTGAATATGAATAATTGAGTCAATAAAAAAGGGCCCCCTTTCTGCGGGACCCTTCGTTTGTTCGTTTATGATAAACCGTTGTTACAAGAGAGTCCCGCTTTCTTCGTGATAAAAGAAAAAGTAAAAGAAATACAGGCTAAAGCTCTTTTGTGACATATAATTTGTTTACCGGATTTCATCTTAATAAGAAAGGCCCCCTTTTTCAGGAGGCCCGTTATATTTTTTCAGCATTTTCAGCACAAACGAACCTCCTATTTCTGGTACCAGAAAAAGTAAAAGCCGTAAAAGTAACCGAAAGAGCGTTGTTGCATTGTTGTTTGTTTGATAG
>CBFHAF010000653.1:0-3222 GCA_965653435.1 uncultured Chitinophaga sp. | reverse complement strand
CTTCCGGTCTTATGCCACCCAGGAGCTGCCGTCAGGCGAAAACGCGGCCTGCGGGCCCTGCAATAGCTTTCTTTTGCTGCATAAAACCGTACAACTATGCGCATCGTTTTATGTTTATTGTGTTTATCCCTCGGCGCCAGGGCGCAGCAAAAGGATTCCCTTCCGGCACCGAAAGTGCGGCAGCTGGAAGGCATCAGCGTAACCAGCCGGAAGCCCTTGGTGGAAAGACAGCCCGGCAAAACCATCGTGAACGTGGACGCCCTGCTTTCCAACGCGGGCAGCAACGCGCTGGAAGTGCTGGAGCAATCACCCGGCGTGAAAGTGGACAACGATATCATCAGCCTGAAAGGCAAACAGGGCGTAACCGTATTCATAGACGGCAAACCCGCATACCTGCAGGGCCCGGAGCTCGCCAACTACCTCAAATCGCTGCCGGCTTCCATCCTTGACAAGATCGAGATCATGCCCAACCCGCTTGCAGGCTACGACGCGGCGGGCAACGGCGGCGTCATCAATATCACGCTTAAAAAAGGAAAGAGCCGCGGCTTCAACGGCAATATAAACAGCGACAACACACAGGGGCGCTATACCCGCATCGCGCAGAGCGCCAACCTCAACTCCCGCGCGGGCCGGCTGAACCTGTACGGCAATTTATACAATTACAACGGCAGCGGTTTTTCAGATTTCTCCAGCGAAAGGCATTATTCAGGGCGTTCTGTTACACAGTCCAGCTTCAACCGGACAATGATCGACCAGATACTGGTAAAGCTCGGCGCCGATTATGTGCTCACGCCGAAGACCACGATCGGCGGCTCAGCCACTTACAACTACTTTTACCGGACCGAAACTTCACGGCCGGCAACACACCAGTCTTACAAATCACCACTCCAGGATACGGTCATTACCGCGAACAACCTGGCTACGCGCAACCACCATAACACCTACGCCAATGTCTACCTGAACCATCAGCTGGATAGCGCAGGGCACGAGATATCCGCCGATCTTGATTATATCGGTTTTGACCAGAGGAACAGCTTTGACAATTACAGCGTCAGCAATCCGGGCGGCCATGCCGAAGAACTGGCCGGCCTGCAGCCTCTCGGCATCCACATCTTCACCGTCAAAGCCGATTACAGGCGCCCGCTCTTCAGCGGCGCCAAGCTGGAGGCCGGCTATAAGTCCTCTTTCATGGGAACGGCCAACCGCGCTGTATATACAGGCAACCTGCCGGAGTTCAACCTCATACAACCCTTTGATTACCGCGAACGCATCCATGCGGGGTATGCCAGCTACCAGGGAACATTCCGCCAGCTGACCTATCAGCTGGGCCTCCGGCTGGAACATACGGATACCAAGGGTAACCTTCCCGCGTTAAAAGACGGGCATGACAGCACATTCACCCGCAGCTACACCCAGCTCTTCCCCACCCTGTTCCTCACCTACAAGCCCGGCAAAACAGGCGGGCACCAGCTGACCCTTGCGCTGGGCAGGCGCATCGACCGGCCGGGTTATACAGACCTTTCACCCTATGCCACCCCCCGCGACCGCTTCACCTATGACCAGGGAAATCCCGCGCTGCAGCCGCAGTTCTCCGTCAACTCCGAACTGTCGTACATCTACCGCAATACCTACACCGCGTCCGTTTTCCACAACCGCCTGCGCAATGGCATAGATGCAACGATAGAGGTGCAGGATAACGTGTTTTACAGCCGCCCTCAGAACATCGGCAACAGGACCGTCACCGGCTTCTCGCTGGACGCTGCGCTGAAACCCGCCACCTGGTGGGCATTGAACCCGGCCGTGGTTTACACGAATGCTACCACCGGCACATCCCTTTACGGCCAGGATATCCGTTTCACGGCGGATAACTGGGATCTTAGCATCATCCAGCAGTTTAATTTCCTGAAGACCTGGAGCGCGGAGATCAACACCGGCTATACATCGCCGCAGGCTTATGCACAGTTTACGGAGGCCGCCACCTGGCATATCCATGCGGGCATCGGCAAAAAGATACTGCGCAACAACGGCACCATCAGGCTGAACGTAAGGGATGCAGCGTATACGCGGATATACCGGCAGAACTACAACCGGCTGAATGGCGTTACAGGCTTCAATTCCCGCCGGTGGGACACGCGGAACATCACCCTCTTTTTCAGCTACCGCTTCAGCAAAGGCGATAAAAATACCCGCCCTGTGCGCGATGCAGGTGCAAAAGAAGAAAACCGCCGCCTGGAGCAGTCAGAATAAAAAAAGCCGGGCGAAACGCTCGCCCGGCCGGTATTAACCAATAAATCCGAAAACTATTTTTCAACGGGGATGAACAATACCGCATCGGCCACTATTACGCCATCCGCGCCGGTATTGGATATTTCCACGTATGCTTTGTTCCCTTTGCCGAAAGCATAGCTTCCCAGCTCCACCCATTCGCCGGAAGTTTGTCCTTCCACGCGTACAGATGCAGCCGTATAAGGCACTTTCTGCTCTTTTTTACCGTCAAACACGGTGATCTGCGTGCTGGATGAAAGGCCCGGCACCTTCGGCACATAAGTGTATACTTTGTAGGTGCCCGCCCTCAGCACATCGGGCGTAAAGCGCACCGCGCCTTGCTGGCTGCCCTTTTCCGCCTGGAAAAATGAGGGGCCGTAAGCGCCTTTTTTCTCCTGCTTCCAGTCGCCTTTTTTCGTTACGTGCGCCGCATCGTCGTTGTCTACCAGTATTTCCGCCGTACGGTCGGATGCCAGCGGGCGGGCCGCCAGCTCGCGCTGCAACTTCGCGATATCCACTTTCTGCACGGAAGTTTTGTTGTTGATCGCTGCAACGGCCGCCGTGGCGGAAGACTGCGCAAGCACCATGAACACCGGTTCCATGCGGATAGAGCCGTACGCGATATGTGTAGCGGAAAGGCATACCGGCACCAGCAGGTTCTCGCAATCCTCGGCTTTCGGGATGATGGAGCGGTAGCTGATGGGGTAAGGGCCGAAGCCGCCGATCTGCACGTCGCCTTCATTTTTCACCATGCCGTTCTCAACGATGCGCTGGCAGTTGTGGGAATCCATGGTGTAAGCGGCCATGCCTACGCCGTCTTTCACTACTTCCTTCCCTTCGCAGTTGGCTTGCGTCATTACGTAGGCGCCCACCATGCGGCGCGCTTCGCGCACATACATCTGCGGGCTCCAGTTGCCAAACTCCCGGTATTCATCTTTCGGGTATCCCCATTTAAGC
>CBFHAF010000652.1:0-3226 GCA_965653435.1 uncultured Chitinophaga sp. | reverse complement strand
CGAAAGAAGCGGGTGTTTTGTCCTGTGCGTTGGTTGAACAAACTGCGAGGAACATTCCAAGTAGCAATAAGGTAGGTTTGCCGGGCATTACAAGGTTGATTAGGTAAGGGTATATATACGGCTGTAAATGTATATATTTTTTTGATTTGTCCATAATACGCGGGCGGGGCGAATATTGTAACTTGCGGCAGAAATGCGGACACCGGAGCAAAATACCCTGCTGATCAAGCAGAAAGCCCGTTCCCTCGGGTTTGACCATTGCGGCATTGCCAAAGCGGAGCAGCTTACCGAAGATGCTTACCGGCTGGAGCAGTGGCTGCAACGGGGCATGCACGGCAGTATGCAGTACATGGAAAACTACTTCGACAAGCGGATCGATCCCCGTTTGCTGGTGGAGGGGGCACAGTCGGTGATCACGCTGCTGCTGAACTATTACCCCGCACAGGCTCAGCAGCCCGGGGCACCGAAAGTCGCCAAATATGCTTACGGCAGGGATTACCACGATGTGATCAGGGAGAAGCTGAACACCCTGCTGGCGGAGCTGCGGGCGGAGATCGGGGACATACAGGGCCGGGGGTTCGTGGATTCCGCGCCGGTGCTGGAGCGCAGCTGGGCACAGCGGAGCGGGCTGGGCTGGATCGGCAAGAACGGCAACCTGATCCACAAGCAGGCGGACAGCTTCTTCTTTATCGCCACCCTGATCGTAGACATCCCGCTGGTGTACGACGGCCCTGCGGGCGACTACTGCGGCAGCTGCACACGCTGCCTGGACGCCTGCCCTACCGGTGCGCTGGTTTCCCCCACCGTTGTAGACGGCAGCCGGTGCATTTCCTACTATACCATCGAACTGAAGGATATGCTCATTCCCTCAGAAATGCAGGGCAAATTCGAGAACTGGATGTTCGGCTGCGACATCTGCCAGGACGTATGCCCCTGGAACCGTTTTTCCAAGCCCAATACCGGTTTTACGCCCATTCCTGAGATACTGAACTTCAGTACGGCGCAATGGGAGGAGATGACGGAGGAAGAGTTCAGGCGGATATTTGCGAAATCGCCCCTGAAACGCAGCAAATACGCGGGGATACGCAGGAACCTGAAATTCCTGAAACCCTGACCATCCCTTTTGTCATACAATTGTACCAAAACTGCGCCCCTCTTTCTTTTCATGCCTGCACGCCTGACATGCCAATGTCATATTAAAACGGGGTACAATACGAATGATCGCGGGAAATGTTAGTTTAACGGTACGTGTGATAAGCAACCGTGTAATTCGTTTTACCACCAAAATCAACCCAATGCGCACTTATTTGCTACTCTTCCTGGCAACGTTTTCCTGTTGCCTGCTGGCGCCGCCGTTAAAGGCGCAGACCAGCAATGCCGCTCCTTCCCAGCATCTTGTTTTTAGTTTTCCGGCGGATGCGTCCCTGAAAATGATGAAAGTGAAGATCACCCAAACGGCGTATACGTCGTATTTCTCCGTATTCAACTGGAGCGGCGGTTATGCAGGCCTGCAGCACACGCCGGACAGCTCGTCCGGTTCCGCGAAAATCCTCATCGCCTCCCAATGGGACCCGAATACCGCCGGCGGCGTGCTGGCGCGGCAGGCTTACCTGGGAGCAGGCACCATCTACAGCCGCTTCGGCGGCGAGGGCGACGGTGCAAAGACCATCAACCCTTACAACTGGGCCCTCAACACCTGGTACAATTTCGTGATCAGGGCCTGGAAGCTGAACGGTGAGCTGTTCATCGGCACATTCGTGCAGAACCTGAGCAATAACCAGTGGTTCCACACCTCCACGCTGGCCATTCCCACCCGCACTACCTTCCTGGGCTCCGGGTCCGGCGCTTTCCTTGAGAACTGGCATGGCAGCGATCCCCGATTCGACGGGCGTTTTGTGCGGAAGGCGTATTTCAAGGACTGCTGGAACCGTACAGATGCCGGTGTATGGCAGAAATCCAGCAGCCGCTACTTCAGCTGCAATGCGAACGACGCTTACCGCAACGGCATCTACGACTGGGCCTTCAACGCCGGTTTTGATGCCGGCGAAGACGCCTACTTCATGGAGCATGGTGGTAATGTAACGCCCAGCGCAGCTTTCAACGGAGGGCGCGTGCTCGACCTGCCCGTTCAAACCAACCAGGCCAGCGCCCCTTCGCTTACCATCGGCGAAGTGAGCACCGTGAGCGCGTCTTACAGCGCGGGTGCGGTTACCGTCAGCTGGACGAACAACAACACCAGGAGCCCGCAGTTTTCCTCCACCGTTGAGATACTGAACACATCCAACACCGTAGTGGCCACCGCCACGGAAACGCTGCCGCAGAAGCGCAGCGCCGTGATCTCCGGCACACTGGCCGCGGGCACCTACACCGCGCGTGTAACCATTACCGATATATTCGGCGGCGTGTCTGCCGCCAAGACCGTCACCTTTACAGCGGGCCCAGGCGGTGTGAGCGGCAACTGGTATAAGATCAGGAACGTTTACAGCGGGAAGTACCTCGGGATAGAGAACAGCAGCACAGCCAACCTGGCCTACATTGCCCAGTATGCCAACAGCAGCAGCAACAACCTGCAATGGAAGCTGGTAGCCCAGGGAGGGAATTATGTGCTCGTGAACCGCAACAGCGGCAAAGCCATAGACATTGCCAACAGCGACCAAAGCTCCGGCGTGCAGCTCATCCAATACACAGTTACGAACGGCCTGAACCAGCAATGGAAGCTGGTTTCCGCCGGCGCCGGCGCTTACCTGCTCCGCACCGCCATGAGCAGCGGGAATATCATCGACAACCCCGGCAGCAGCACCGCCGACGGCACAAAGATGATCCTTTATGCAGCCAATGGCGCTACAGGCACGCCAAACCAGCAATGGGCGCTGGAAGACCAGGGCGTACCCGCAACTTTGCAGGGGCTTTCTTACGCGAAGCCTGCTTCCTCCCAGGAAGAGAGCAGCACTTTGCGGGTTTCGCCCAATCCTGCCTCCTCCTACGTTTACGTGGACCTGCCGGGGAAAGGCACCGAGATCAGTGTGTTCAACATGAGCGGGGCGCTGGTGAAAGTGGTGAAAGGCGAGCTGTCCGGCAGGGTGCGGGTGGATGTTTCCGGGCTGGGGACCGGGATGTATGTGCTGCGGTTTGAGCAGAGTCAGGCGCGGTTTATTAAGCAGTAAGATTGTTCATATTAGCCCGGGCTGGCCTTCCGGCAAAAATTATTTTTGATTTTTGACGGCAA
>CBFHAF010000651.1:0-3228 GCA_965653435.1 uncultured Chitinophaga sp. | reverse complement strand
TAGATGTCCGTAAGAAATTCTTTGGTGTATTTCGCGCTGGAAAACACCCTTTCCTCGTTCAGCTCGCCTGATTCCGCCTTATCCAGCAGCCCGGCGCCGTCTTTTACGCAGGACGCGAGCGTTGCGGAGATGGCGAATGTGAACAGTATATATTTTAATCGCTTCATGTTATGGTCTTTTAAACTTACAGGGTAACTTTTATACCAAAATTCCAGGTTCTCAGCTGGGGATATGAATTGCCGGTTTCGCTGGCGGATTCAGGATCCCAGTTCAGCATTTTGTCCCAGGTGATGAGGTTCGTACCGTTGACGAATATCCTGGCGCTCTGGATCTTTACCCTGGACAATAAAGCTTTGGACATGTTGTAGCCGACTTCCAGGTTCTTCAGGCGGATGTAGTTCCGGGAGTACAACCAGTAGCTGGATTTGCGGTGGTTGTTGGTATTCTCCGAGGGGTGAAGCCTCGGATAGGTCGCATTGTCCCATGAGGAGGGATCATCGGGATTGTAACGGCCGAGGTGGTGTTCCATCACTTTACCCAGCTGGCTGAATTCCCATACTGCATCCTGCTGGAAGTACATGTCTGCACCGCCGGCGCCCTGGAACAATATATTCACGTCGAAGCTCCTGTAGCTGCCGCCTACCGTGATGCCGTAAATGTATTCCGGCACGCGGCCTTTACCGATCGCGCCTACATCGTAGCTGTCTATCAGGCCGTCGCCGTTGAGGTCTTTGTAACGGATATCCCCGGGATATACCACCCCAAAGGAAGGAACGGCCACATCTTTGCGGAGCACAGGGAAACCGCCCTCCAGCACCAGGTTGCCGTTGCCGTCCTGCTCAAAATCATTATTGGAGTAAAGGCCCTCGGCGGTAAGGCCGAAGTGCTGCCCGATACGTTTGCCTTCTATTTTCTGCCAGTCGTACCGTTTGCCTTCTTCATCGATCTTTTCGATCACGTTGCGCGCAAAGGTGAAGTTGCCTTTGATGAAATATTTCACATCGCCGATCCTGTCATTATATCCCAGCTCAAAATCGATCCCTTTATTGACCACCTGCCCGATATTTTCAGGCGGCAGGCCCTGGCCATCTGCCCGTGCCGTGCCCTGCGGGTTGTTCATACCGAAAAGCAGGGGAACCGAATAAGGTATGGCGAGAATGTCGCGGCGTTTTTCATGGAACACATCCACGGTTGCGTTGATCCTGTTCTCCCACATCCGCGCGTCGAACCCGATATTGGATTTCTGCGCCCTTTCCCAGGTTACCAGCAGGTTGCCGGGCTGGCCTTCAATGATGCCCCTTTCGGCAAATGGATTTTCGCCCCATACATACCGCCAGCCGTCTTCATCTCTCGCGTAGAGATAACGCTGCTCGTAGAGATAATTAAAGTCGCCGATCTTGTCATTGCCTATCTCACCGTAGGAACCTCTTATTTTCAGGTAATCGACAAAACCGATATTGTCTTTCCAGAAACGTTCTTCGGAGGGCACCCATCCTGCGGACATGGCCGGGAAAAACCCGTACCGCCTGCTGGCCTCAAACTGCATGGAACCATTGTACCCCGCATTTACTTCAAACAGGTATTTATTCCTGTAAGCATAGGTAGCACGGCCCACCCAGCCCAGGTATCCCGTCGGGATCTTCGCTTCGTCATAATACTGGCTTTGCTGGTAGAGCACCATGGCCGTCACTGCATGATCACCGTCAACACCGAAGGAGCGGGTATAATTCAACGCGCCTTCGAAAGACTGCCTGCGCCTGCCCGGGCCTTTACCGGTGGAGATGGATATTTCGGTAGGGCTTTTATTCAGGCTGTAATTGCCAAAGCGGTTGTATTCATACAGCTCCGGCTTCTCAACAATATCGCGCCGGGATTCGTAGCTGCTGTTGAAGCCTATCAGCGTTCTGAACGATAAGCCGGGCAATATCCTGCCAAGGTCCTGGTTGAGCTTGAAGGCGCCTTCCAGTACATTGGTATTACGCTCCCTGTTCCCGAACCGGGATAATAATGCGTAAGGAGAAAGCCTGCTTTCGTCGGAACGGCCGCCTATCGTACCGTCAGGGTTGATGTAAGACTGCCAGTTGGGCGGAAGCCTTCTCAGCTTGTCGTACAGGTCTTCCCCGAAATTCGGCTGTTTCCTCACCTCAAACCTCCCGGTAAGGTCCACGCCCACTTTGAGAGAAGGGTTCACTGTGAAGTCCAGATTGGAACGGAAGCTATACCGTTCGAAATTGGAGTTGGTCTCGTATTTCGCGTTCGGGAACTCCCTGTACAGGCCTTCCTGGTGGAGGTGGTTGGCGGAGATAAAATAACCCAGCACGTCGTTGCCGCCTCTTACGTTGATGTTGGACATCTGCTGCCAGGATGCATCGCGCACAAAATCATTGTAATAGTCATTGTCCGGGTGCGTGTAGGGAGAATTCTTCAGTCGGTAATGCTCCAGGTCGCTGGCGGTATATTCCGCCGGTTTGCCTTCATTTTTCAGCGCTTCGTTGGTGAGCATGGCAAAGTCGTACGAGCCGAGGTATTTTGGTTTGCGGATGGACTGCTGCACGGCGCCCTGGGTGGAAATGCTTAATACCGGCCGGCCTTTCACACCGCGTTTGGTGGTGATGAGGATCACGCCGTTCGCGCCGCGCACGCCATAGGCCGCAGTGGCGGAGGCGTCTTTCAGCACGGAGAACGTTTCAATATCCACCGGGTCTATCTGCCGCCATTCCCTTTCTATACCATCCACCAGCACCAGCGGCGCCGTGGAGTTCGTGGTGGCCATACCGCGTACAAATATCTCCGCGTTGTCTGCACCGGGTTTGCCCGCGCCCATGATCGTCACCACACCCGATACCCTGCCGGCGATGGCATTGGTAAGGTTCGGAGTGGAAGACTGCTGCAGCTCTTCTGCTTTCACCTGCGAAATAGCACCCACCACGCTGGCTTTCTTTTGCGTACCGTAACCCACGATCACCGTTTCACCGAGCTTGGTGGCATCGGAGGTAAGTGTGATCCGGATGATGGACTGGTTTTTCACCGTCACCTCCTGCGCGTTATACCCGATAAAAGACACCAGGAGAACGGCGTTGGGTCCGGCTACGTTCATTTTGAACTCCCCTTTCGGGTCTGTGATCGCGCGGCTGGTGCCACCTTTTTCTATCACGGTGGCGCCTATGAGCGCTTCTCCGTCACTGTCCGTCACCTTTCCGGTGATGGCCCTTACCTGCGCAAACAGCC
>CBFHAF010000650.1:0-3228 GCA_965653435.1 uncultured Chitinophaga sp. | reverse complement strand
GTCTTGATATTTTTCTGCAATGGCTTTCACCTGGTCGTTCAGCTTGAGGGCGGTGGCCACTTTTTCTGAAACGTCGTCCAGCTCGTCCAGCAGATGCTGGAAGCGCTGCGGGGTGATGGTGCCTTTGGCTTCTGCGATCTTCAGGCCGATGAGGCTCAGTACGGCCAGCTGCGCGGTGAATGCTTTGGTGCTGGCAACGCCTATCTCGGGGCCGGCATGCGTGTATACGCCGCCGTTAGAGAGGCGCGCGATGGACGAGCCCACCACGTTGCAGACGCCGAGAATGATCGCGCCTTTTTCTTTGGCGCTTTCCATGGCCACCAGCGTGTCTGCCGTTTCGCCGGACTGTGATACGGCGATGATCACGTCGCCTTTACCTACTACAGGGTTGCGGTACCTGAACTCGGAGGCGTATTCCACTTCCACCGGTATGCGGCACAGCTCCTCGATCATGTACTCCGCCACCAGGCCGGCATGCCAGCTGGTGCCGCAGGCCACGATAATGATGCGGCGGGCTTCCTTCAGCATGTCCATATGCTCGCGGAGGCCGCCCAGCGTGAGCTTTCCGGCTTTCGCGTCCAGCCTGCCCCTCAGGCTGTCGAAAATGGTCTGCGGCTGTTCGAACACTTCCTTAAGCATGAAGTGGTCGTAACCGCCTTTTTCGATGGCCGCCAGCTCTATGTCCAGCTTTTGTATGTAAGGGGTCTGTATCTCGTTGGAAATATTTTTCAGGATAAGTTCGTCGGCCCGGAGTATGGCGATCTCATAGTCGTTCACGTACACTACTTCTTTGGTGTATTCCACGATGGGCGACGCGTCGGACGCGAGGAAGTGCTCGCCTTTGCCCACGCCTATCACGAGCGGGCTGCCTTTGCGCGCGGCAATCAGCGTGTCCGGCTTGTCCTCGTCCACAATTACGATCACGTAAGCGCCTACCACCCTTTTCAAAGCGATGCGCACGGCTTCTTCCGTGGAACATTCATTGGATTTTTTTATCTCCTGGATAAAATGGATCAGTACTTCTGTATCGGTATCGCTGGTGAAGTGATGGCCTTTGTTGAGCAGTTCCTGCTTGAGCTGTGCATAGTTTTCGATGATGCCGTTATGCACCATGGCCAGCTTGCCGTCTCCGCTCAGGTGGGGGTGCGCATTCCTGTCGCTGGGCTCGCCATGCGTTGCCCAGCGCGTATGGCCGATGGCGATATGGCTTTTGAGGTCTTTGCCCAGCACATAGTCCTCCAGCTCCGATACTTTGCCTTTTTTCTTATAGACTTTGAGGTTCCCTCCGTTCAGCAAAGCGACGCCCGCACTGTCATAACCCCGGTACTCAAGGCGTTTCAGCCCTTTTAATACGACAGGATATGCTTCCCGCTGGCCGATATAGGCTACTATTCCACACATGGATACAATAAGGTTTTTTAAGGTTAAAAATTGAGAATAGGCGCTCAAAGTAAGACTTCTGCGGCAAATAAAAAAAGAGGCCGCCGGAGCAGCCTCTTTCGTTAATCCATATCATATGAGTGATTTCCCGGTCCCCAGCCGTACCGGTTGCCGTATTTTACATGCCTGACCGCTTTGGTGAACTGGTCCTGCCAGGGCTTGTCTGCCTGGAAAGGCAGCTCGGTGAGCTGGGTGAGCGCGTCCCCGGAGCCCAGCTCTTTCCCGTTCTCGGGCTGCAGGCTCACGGCCAGCAGCCAGCGGTCGTTGTCTTTTTTGCGGTATTTGTAAAGGTAAACGGTGCCCTTCCGGAAGCGGTGCGTGGCCTGCTGTTTGCCCAGCAGCACAAGGGTGTCTATCCTGTTGTCGTAACTTTCTGTATTATACAATACGCTTCGGGCAATGGATTCCTGCCTGGCGTATTTCGCGGGAAATTTGTCCGTCATGCCGATCTTCTCCAGCGATTCCCAAAGTTTGACGCGGTATTTTTCGCGCCCTGCGATATCTTCCAGCAGGCTGTCTGCCACGGGCAGTTTGTTGCGGAGGTACAGCTGCGCGCGCAAGATCTGCTGGTTGCTGTTCTTCATGGTTTCGTAGCGCGCCAGGAAACGCTCCGCATTCTTGTTGGTGTTCCGGTAGGGCAGCAGCAGCACGGCAAAATTATGCAGCGGGTAATTTTCGTAATTGGCCGCTTCTATGCTCAGCTCGGTTTCCTCGTCGCTGCCGCCGGCTTCCTGCTCGCGGGACAATTGTTTCTGCAGATGCACGCGTGCGTCGAAGGCGATCTGGTTGATCTGTTCTTTGTACACTTCGGGGCTGATGTAGCCGCTGTCCGTCAGTTCGGAGAGCAGGGTGTACACCTGGCTCTTGTAATCCGTAAGGGCGGTGAATTGCAGCAAGTCCGGGAACAGGGCTGCGCTCAGCCGGAGGGAATCATATAGCGGGGTGAACAGGCCGGAGGGCTGGTTCATTTCGCCGAAAACGGGTATCTCTTTCAGCACCAGTTCCCTGAACACATCATGCGCTTCGCGGGTCTGCTGGTGCAGTAAGGCGGTGAGTATGCTGAACTGGAGGGAGGATGTATCGTTCGCTGCCTGGTACGCCTGGCGGAGGAAAGGCAGGATGTCCGGGTGCTTGATGGTGCCGAGCTGCTCTATCAGGTCGTTCTTCACTTCAAAATAGTTCTTTTCGGAAGCGCTCCAGCCTTTGATCATCCTGATCAGCGCGGGCGCATCCTCGTCCCGGTAATTGACGTTCACGATGGACTGGCGGGCCTGCTTGCGGAAAACGCTGTCTTTGCTGTAAAAATCTTCCAGCAGCAGCGGCGTTTTGCTTCGGTAGATGGAAGTGCCGGCCAGCGTGTCTTCCGGCGTAAAGGTGTCGTAAAAGGTTGTGATGAAGGCAGAGGGTCCGCTGATGTTGTCTGTGATGGACGACAGGGTATAAACGGCGCCTTTGCGCACGAAAACCTTGTACAGGAAATTTTTCGTGCTGTTGGTGTCGCGCATCTGGTAGAGGCAGCTTTCCCATCCCGGCAGCTTCTCATATTTTTTTGCCTGCACAACGAGGTCGCCATTGCCGGAGAGGCTCTTCTCCTTGTCTTTCCAGTATGCCGCGCTGTCTTTTACGCTGTAATACCGGTGTATCTTCTGGAAGCTTACATGAATGGCTTCTCCGGTGCTGTCCGACTGGAATTTCTGTTCTTTTACGGTATAGAGGTAATCTGCATATTCTTCTTCATCGCCGTCGTTGCCATTCCCTGCGAGGTCTTCGGCGATATCCCCCGCAAGG
>CBFHAF010000649.1:0-3231 GCA_965653435.1 uncultured Chitinophaga sp. | reverse complement strand
TGCCGTATTCTATAATGATCCCGTGATCTGTAAAGCCTTTGTCCGGGTACCGGGATGTGGCCACGCCAATACAGGAAACATTGTCTGATTTACGGCGCGCAGTATAATAGATGAAGTAGGTGTTGTTATGATAAAAATATTCCGGCGCCCAGAAAGACGAAGATGTCCATCCGGGGGCTTTGCTGAAAAGGTAGCCGCTTTGTTTCCAGGTTTTCATGTCGGCTGAGGTGAAGATCGGGAAATGAGGCGCCCATTCGGAAGAAGTGCCGACGGCATAATATTGCCCCCCTTTCCTGATAACGGAAGGGTCTGCAAAATCACCGGGAATAACCGGCAGCATGTTTTGCGCATGGACATTACTATAGGCCAGGCACAGGCAGCAAGCCCAATTAATAAAGGATTTCATAGGTACAGTATACGGATTTTTTAAACATTTTTCTACTGTGGGCCTGTTCAATAAAACGCTTCTTTCATTCAGGCCGTTGAGCATGATCCGCCTTCGCCCAGCAATGGCGGTTCAAAGCAAGCAGGTATTCCCTGGTCAGCGCGGTATTTATCACTCTTTGCTGAAATATCTTTTCTCCCCCCGCGCTTCGGCTTCCACACCTGCAATATTTCCTTCTCCGTTCTGCCGGAAAGTAAAACGGACATTCACCTTTTTGCCAAAGAACCTATGTTTGTCTTCCGGGAATATCTCGAAAGGTGGGTTGTTTCCCAATTTGGCATACAACCGGCCTTCGCTCCGGAGTATTCCCAGCGCCTGCGTTCCCTGCATATACCGCCCCGCAAATGCATCCAATTCCCCTGCACTCATCCGGATAGTGTGGTCATTCCTCAATTCGAACGGCTCATTGAAAATGATCTTTTCGATATCGTTCCACAGTTCATTGACAGGTAATACTGAAACATTGCTCAGGATAACGACCGATACTTTTTCATCCGGGTACCAGGCGGATAAGGCAGAGCATCCGAAAGTGCCGCCTCCGTGGAAGTATGCGCGCCTTTTACCCTCACGGATAAACCACCCGTAGCCATAGGCGGGTGTTTTGTGCGTGTGAACGGTGAAAAGCAATTTCTGCAGGCTGTCGTTCCAGGTATTGGTATTGGAAAAACTATTGTTCCACTTCGCAAGGTCTTCTGCGGTGGAATACAGGTCGCCGGAACCTTTCATTAATGAGAAGTCCCTGTGGGGAGCCGTCACCAGGCTGTCGTTGAGCAGGTGATAGGCGGGCGCCATGCCCGGAACGATCTTTCCTGTGGTATATAAACCGGAATGGTTCATTTGCAGCGGCTGTAATATCTTTTCTTCCAGGATGACTGCATAAGGCCGCTGATAGACTGTTTCGAGGATGCAGGCCAGCAGGAAATATCCCGGGCTGGAATATTTCATATCAGTTCCGGGTGTAAACAGCAGCTTCGTGCCGAATATTTCCGCGAGCGCCTGTTCTTTTGAAAGCGGTAAACGGGATTTTATGATCCAATAGTCGGTAATGCCCTCGTTATGCGGAATGCCGGATGTATGGGACAACAGCTGCCGCAGGTTGATCTGCCGCCACTGCGCGTCTTTTAACGCGGGAAAGAACGACGCCAGCGAATCGTCCAGCCAGAGACGGCCTTCCTGCGCGGCAAGCACAACCAGCATGGCGGTGAATTGTTTGCTGACGGAAGCGATCCTGAATACGGAACCGGGGCTCATCGGTACATTCAGCTCCGGGGAGGCCTTCCCGATGCTCTCCCGGTTAAGCACCCGGTTGTTTTTTGTAACCAGCACCACTCCGTTAAAACCTATTCTTTCATGCTGAGCCGAAAGGTATTGATGTAACAGCTCCGGCTGGCCTGAGCACGCAACAGAAAATATGAGCGCAAAAAAGGTCGTGATAGTCCTTTGCATACTTTGATATTTTACGGTATTAGTTGCAGGAGAAGCCCAAAACTTACAGTATGCGGAAAATAAATAGTTTGAGGGCTGCCCCGCAAGGAACAGCCCTCAAATAAGAAGTATTGCAAACTCCTGGCTTATCAGTTATGCGTATTCGGTACAAACACGCAATTGGTAGTATCCTTCGCGTAGATCTGCTGGCGCACCCTGTTCAGCACGAACCGGTTATAATTAATTGTGGAATTCTGTACGTGCAGGATGTAACAGCTGTAGGCGTTGTTATGTACATAATTGTTGGTCACGAATATGTTCCTGATCTTGGCCGTGGTCGTGGTTTTGGCATTCATCTCCACACCGTTCCCCACATTATGGGCGATCTCGCAGTTCCTGATGTACACATTCTGGGCGGTATCCCTGTCGGGCTCAATGTCGATGCCATCCTGCGGCGCGGTGCCGTTGGTGTGGGTCAGCAGGCAGCTGTCCACTTCCAGTCCGTTCACGCCTCCTATGGTAAGGGCCTGGCGGCGGTTATTGGTGCTGGTCACCCTCAGCAGCTTTACATCACGGCTTACTATGGTAATATTGTTTGCATTCTTGCGGCCGCCTACCACAACACCGTCTCCCCAGCAATTGGAGATATACGTACGGTTAACTTTCACGTTAGTGCTGCCATAGATGGCGATACCCATGCCCCATTCTCCCGTGGTGCCGGTATGCACGTCGCGGTCGCCCACTATTTTGCCGCCGAAAATGCTGATATCGTTGACGAACTCCGCCAGGATTGCATGATAACGTGTGGAAGAAGTAGGCCTTACGATCAGCTTGCGGGTGGTGTCGTACATATACAGGTCCACGTGGTCTTTCATCCTGATAGAGGTATCGGCGTCGATGTAATAATTGCCGGTGCGCACTCTCACAACGCCGCCTCCCAGGCCTGCCATGGAGTCGATGGCTTTTTGGAATGCCCAGGTGTCGTTCAGCGTGTCCGTGCCGTCGGCGCCCACGTCGTTCACGTAGATCTCGGGTACCAGTAAAGTTTGATTGTTACTGAGCCTCGACGGATCTTCGCGGGAAACTGGCGCCTCCATTTTATAGCAGGCGGTGAAGATCAGCAGGGCTCCCAGGAAGAACAAAAGTTTTCTTTTAGGCATGACGGGTATGCTTGCATACATTTTCCGGGTCATAACGAATTGATTTTTGGTTTATAAAATGAATAATACGATCACCGTTTGAACGGGGCGCATGCTTTCCCATCTACGGAAGCATAATACGCCCCTTATGGCCAATGGGCCAGTATATGCGCGAGGTCCGGGAAGGCAGCTAATGATAAGACAATCGGAAAACAGGCAGGG
>CBFHAF010000648.1:0-3235 GCA_965653435.1 uncultured Chitinophaga sp. | reverse complement strand
GAACCTGCGCACGCCGTAAAATTCCAGCTACGATGATTATTACCTGGTAACCAGCCATAAGCTGAGCGTGTATTTAGCTTCCAACCGCCCCGGCGGCAAAGGCAGCGATGAAAATTACACATATGCAATGATCCCGCCGCCGCCACCTCCTCCTCCGGCGCCTTTACCGCCTCCTCCGGCAAAACCGGAAACGCCGTATGAAGCAGGGGAGACGTTTGTGCTGAAAGACCTGTACTACGACTACGATAAATACTTCATCCGCCCGGATGCCGGCCGCGTGCTGGATTCGCTGGCCGCCATCCTGCAGCAGCATCCAACCATGCGCATAGAGCTGCAATCGCATACGGACAGCCGGGGGAATGACGCCTACAACATGCGCCTGTCCGGGGAACGCGCCGCCGCTGCCGTGAGTTATCTCACCGGGAAAGGCATCAGTGCGGACAGGCTGGTGGCAAAGGGTTACGGCGAAAGCCAGCCGGTGAATAAATGTGTGAATGGCGTGAAATGCTCTGAAGAGGATCACCAGGCAAACAGGCGGACCGAAGTGAAGATATTGCAGAAGTAGGAGGTTTGTGTTCCGCAACAGCCTGTATCATCGTTTTTTCTTCCAGCTGAAATACGCGTACACCGGCGCTCCCAGCGCCGTAATGGCAAGGCCCAGCAATGAATTGACCACCGGCGCCTGGCCTGAAATATACCGGGTCACATCATTCCATATGGTGCTGGCAACATAAAAGCCGGCAAAACAAATGAACAGCGCGGGCAGTACCGGGTAACCCCAGGCCTTGTAAGGCCGCGGATGGTCCGACATCCTGGAGCGCAGCAGGAACAGGCCAACTGCGCCAAAAAGGTACACCACCCATGCAATGAAAGTGAACATATCGGCCAGCATATCGAACGAGCCGCTGACCACCAGCAGCGAGCCCCAGATGCCATGCAGCCAGAGCGCATTGCCGGGCGTAAGATGCCGCGGGTGCTCTTTGCCGGCCCAGTGGAAAAACAGCCCGTCTTTACCCATCGCGTAAGTGACCCTGCAAACGGCCATGGTATTGCCGTTGATAGCGCCGATCGTGCATATCACTATCAGCGCGGCCACGATGCTGCTGCCGGTTGTGCCCAGTGCTGCGGCAATGGCGTCCGCCGCTACGAGAGGAGACGTTGCCATAACATGTACCGGCAATACGTAGAGGTAGGCCTGGTTCACCAGCAGGTACACGAGTATGCAGATCACCACGCCGGTAAAGAGGCTCCGGGGGATATTCCTCTGCGGGTCCTTCATTTCACCGGCCACAAAAGTCACATTGATCCACCCGTCGTAAGCCATAAAAGCACCCGTGAGCGCGGCGATAACGCCGCTGAAAAGCGTGCCGGGCACAGCGGAGCCGGTCACGAAGTTTTTGAGGTCGCCTTTGCCCGAAAAGAAGATGCCGAACACGAGCAGCGCCACCACGGCGATCTTGAGCACGGTGCTCAGCACCTGCAGGAGGCTGCCCGCTTTCAGGCTGAGGTAATTCAGGAAGGTAAGCCCCAGCACAAGCCCCACTGCCAGCAGTTTCACGCCGGCATTCTTTAATGGATATAAGGTACCCAGGAAGGGAAGATGCAAGGGCAGCGCATCCGCTACCTGCGCAGGCAGATCCGGCACATGCAGGAAATAATTCAGGTATTGCGCGCATACGAAAGCAATGGCAGCCACGGAAGCGGTGTTCAGCACGGTGAAGCCCGCCCATCCGTAAAGGAAGCCGAAGAAATCGCCGAACATGCGCCGGTAATACACATACAGCCCGCCCGTGCTGGGGAACATGGCGCCGATCTCCGCAAACACCAGCGCCCCGGCCAGCGAGAACATGCCGCCAACGATCCAGACTAATGTGAGCCAGGCGGGCGACTGTAATTGCGCAGCCATGGTGGCAGGCTTCATGAAGATACCTGAACCAATGATGCTGCCAACCACTATGGCTGTAGCGGCGGGGTAATTTATTTTATGGCGTTCAGCCGGCATAGTCTTGCAGCAATGAGCTGAGCATGCGGTGGAAATGATGCGTGCCCTGCTCGCGGGTAACGGAATACCGCCCGTGCCCGTAAAAACGTGAACGCACGCCTCTTTGCACGGCTTCCACCACGGCCTCGTCTTCCATCTCCACCGTATGCAGGTTGGAGCCTGCGCCTGTGTTATACAGCTGGTCTTTCCACACGTAGGTCAGGAACGTAACCTTGCAGGTGCCGGTGGTCAATGGTTTTACGATATTGATGCTCAGGCCCCAGGGATAAAAGTTGAACATCATGTTCGGGAAAACGTAGAAATAATAAGCGGCTACTTTTTTCCCGTAGTCAGGCGAGGAGGGAGGCAGGCCGAAACAATCCTCTTCGTCTTTCGCCATGCCGAGCTGCAGGTTGCTCCAGGGAAACAGCTCGGTAGTGTAATTCCCGTAATCGATCACGGCATTCAGGCCGGCGTGTACAAAGGGAATATGGAATCCTTCGAGGTAGTTCTCGCAATACAGCGCCCAATTGGCTTTGATGAAATAATGTTTGGTCAGCTCCGGCCGGTAAACAAATTCATCAACCGGCATCCAGCTGATGCGTTCCAGCATATCCCTGAAATAAAGGAGATGATCGCTGCCTGTTTGCAGGGAAGCATATAACATGGAGCCCCAGCGGAACAGCGGGAGCCCGGCAAGGTCATCCTGCGGCGAAGGGAAATCTTTTACTTCTTTGAATTCCGGCATGCTCTGGAACCGGCCGTCCAGGCGGAACACACGGCCATGGTAACGGCAGCGCAGCTGGGAAAGTTTGCAGGGCTCGTTCACGATGATGGCGCCGCGGTGGGTGCAAACGTTGCTGAGGCAATGGATACCGGATTGCTGGTCTTTCGTGAGCACCAGCGGCTCTTCCAGGAACTGCTCCATAAAAGTGAAAGGGTGGCAGTGCCCCGGATCGCGCAGCAGGCCGGCATCTCCCACATATTGCCACGATGGGCCGAAGATGCGCTGCCTGGTGAATTCGAACACAGCCGGGTTGTTGTAAAAATCAGTATGTATCGTTCTGGCCTTTGATATATCCGGATCAACAAAAAACTTAGACATAACGCCGATTTACACAGGAATTTAAGGAATTCCCCGCTCAGTTGCCGGAATATTTTGCACCCGGCGCTTCCGGTAAAATGTTATGATGGATGATCATCTTGCTTCCGCCCCGTGCTTTAATACTGGCGAAAAAGAAAAATAAAAATGCC
>CBFHAF010000647.1:0-3235 GCA_965653435.1 uncultured Chitinophaga sp. | reverse complement strand
GTCGTTTCCCGCGTCGGAGGCTATGTATTTCATCCCGGGAACGCCGTTGATGGCCCTTTCCAGGGGAATGATCACCGATTTGATCATCAATTCACCGTTCGCGCCGGGATATTCCGCGGTCACATTCACCTTGGGCGGCGATATGGAAGGGAACTGGGTAACAGGCAGCTGGGTAATGGCCAGCACCCCCAGGAACACGATGATAAGCGAAATAACGATCGACAGGACCGGCCGCTGTATAAATTTATTGAACATTGAGCTTTGCTATTAGAATTGAACTGTTATTCCGCCTTCAGCCGCAGATGCGAAATCACTTCCGCGGGCTGATGGTATTCATAGTCGATCTTGTCTTCGTCTTTCACTTTCTGAACGCCTTCCAGCAATATCCTGTCGTTTTCGGAAAGGCCGCTTCCGATCACGTACAGGTCCGGCATCTGGCCGGCTACGGTGATGTGCCTGGACTGCACAACGTTGTCCTTTCCGATCACGAACACGTAGATCTTGTCCTGTATCTCGTAAGTGGCCTTCTGCGGGATGACCAGCGCGTTTTTCATCGGAACGGTCATCATCACCTTACCGGTTTCCCCGTTCTTCAGCAGCTTGTCCGGATTCGGGAACCTCGCCCTGAAAGCTATATTTCCCGTTTCGTTATCGAATTCGCTTTCGATGGTTTCCACATCGCCCTTGTAGGGCAGCGGGTGGTTGTTGGCCAGCAGCAGGCTTACTTTGCTGCTGCCGCGGCCTTTCCGGTTGGTGGAATAATCCAGGTATTCGGGTTCCGATACGTTGAAGTAGGCGAACATCTGGCTGTTGTCGGACAGGCTGGTGAGCAGCTCGCCTTCATCTATGAGGCTGCCCAGCTTTAACGGTATGCGGTCGATGGTGCCGTCGAACGGCGCCCTGATCTCCGTGAAGGAAAGGTGCAGCCTGGCAAGCGACATTTCGGCCTTCGCCTGGTCCAGCTTAGCCTGGGCCATGGCCTGCTCGTTTTTGGAGACCACGTTCTTTTCGACCAGGGTGGTAGTGTTCTGCAGCTCTATTTCCGCGGCTTTGACTTCGGCCTCTGCTTTCAGCAATTCAGCCTCGTACAGTTTCGGCATGATCCTGAACAGCAGCTGGCCCGCTTTCACGAACTGGCCTTCGTCCACATAGATATTCTGCAGGTAACCCTTTTCCTGGGCCCTGATCTCGATGTTCCTGACAGACCGGATCTGTGAAACATATTCCTTCGTAAAGGAGGTATCAACTCTAATTGGGCTGGTGACCGCGTATTTGCCGGTCTCCATTTTTTCTTCTGCTTTGGTTACACAGCCGGTTTGGTACACCACGGCAAGCAAGCCCGTGAACAAGACTATTCTTTTCATGACAATAATGGATATTAAGCGAGTAGATGCCTGGAACAAATGTTCCAGGGGCGCAGGTTGCGCGTCAGGCGCAGGAGCGGGACGAAGCTGTCATGCAGCGGGCAGTATTGTCAATATACATCCGCCGGGCATGCAGGGCGCGCCTCGGGCAACTGACGGATGTTTTGATCAGATCCTTAAAGTTCGTTGTACGATGTACCTGTCGGAAAGATGGGCCGTAAAAGGCGGAGGGGTTTCAAAGCGCGTGTGGAGATAACTTAAGACGGACCGGCAGGAAAGTGCCAGGTAAAAACGGGCCAGCAATTTATATTTCCGGGCGGAAAAGTTACTGGTATCCTCATCTTCCACCCTGTCCCTGGCAAACTGTTCGGCTCCTTTTTCAAGGTCGGTTTCCCTGACTTTGGTACGGTGCCGGTGGATATCGGGGAACCTGGCGCGCCGGGTATTGTCTGTTTTCTGCGCGATAGAGTAGCGCATGCCTTTATGATGCATACCGTTAGCGGCAGCATCTCTTCCCAGCAGAAGGGAGAACAGGCACACAAAAAATAAAACTACTCTCATTTGGGGGCCAAAAATAATAAAAGGTTCGAAAGCATAAACACTTCGACATTGCCCGATCCGTAAAAAAAAGGTTAAATCTCAGAAATACCCCGTGTTTATTTGATCTGGCTCTAATAATCCATCGATTTTTTAATCGGATTTTAATATCTGATAAAATGCAATTTGTTTGACGGGAGGATAAAAAAACCGGTATATTACCGGGCTTTTATGTTTAATAATCCAGTCGTAAGGCAATGGCGACTAAGCTCGTATGCACTCGCTGCACTTTCAGCGGCATGCCGAGCGGCCCTCGTGATAAAAAAAGGCCCAGGCTGAGCCGGGGCCGTCAAAAAATTATAATCTGAAGAAGATCTTCCGCTGGTAGAGCTGTGACAAAGTCCTATCGTTCATCCTTCATTTTCTTAATTACGGCAATCAACTCATTCATCCAATTTTCCGAGTTAATACTTATATACCGGTAATCCTGCAATAAGGGCGGCAGTTCAAATAAACTCAAATCGATATTTAGGATAATAAAGTTCTTCCTTCCGGATTTCATCCGGCGCTGAAAGAAATAATTCATTTCTGCCTTTGCCCACTCGGAGTTTAAAAAGCTGCGAGACAAACATAACAGGCCCAGGTCAGAATTACCCAGGCCCTCATTCAGTTTATCTGCAATACTGTCCCCCCCGTCAATCTCGTATTTGTCAAACCAAACTTTTATCTCTTCCTTTTGCAATTCGTGAAAGATCTCTTCAACTACAGGTTTGTCTATTGAAGAGTGCGACAAAAATACCTTATACTTAAAAACACGTTGTACTTTACCCCACTTTTCCTCTATTATTTTAGCAGAATTAAATAAAAATATCGCATTAGATTCATCGGTCAGAATCCTCGAAATTTGTTCAAATGAACTAAAACTATATGCTGAATACTGTTTCTTATTCAGTTGATTAAAAATAATCTCCTCCAATCCATAATTAAATAAATAATTATTCTTCTTTCCGGGATATTGTTTTGTCAGCCAGTCATCAAATCTATCGTCGCTTTTTTCAAAAACCAACAACAACAAAAACTCCAGATAATAAGGGTTGTTATTGACAAGAACTGTTATTCCAGTCAGCTCCTCATTATTAAAGTTTGTGAGTATATCTTTAATAAACTCACGTTCTTCCGTTCTTTTAGCATAGGAAAGATTGAACAGGTAAGATTTCGTTGCAACAGTGATCATTATATATAAGTTTATATCACAAAAAATGAACAGGCATGATCATACAACTCCCTGTCCGTTTGAAAGACTATATTTTCTGGCAGTTGCCCATAAATCAATA
>CBFHAF010000646.1:0-3242 GCA_965653435.1 uncultured Chitinophaga sp. | reverse complement strand
GCCACCCGGGCGAAAGAATTCCATACCACGGCGAAAGAATACGAAGACAGCCGCTTGCAATACCGCAATCCCAACGTAAGCATGGGCGGCATTCCCGGCGTGCCCGAATATGGCATTGCCGTCACCAGGGCAGCCACTGTAAAACGTATCCGTGAGGAAGCCGAAAAAGGGCTGAACAGCTGATATACCCTGAGAAAAGCGTTTCCTCCCAACCTTTTTCTAAATAAACCCGCAGACCTGCTCTATGCGCATGTTACCGCTTCGTTATTCTTACAAATAGTAAACAAAGTATAGTATACATTCACTACTTTTATCCACATCAGGCAGATGTGCATACTTCTTTATTGTTGATACATTAAATAAATTTTAAATTAGTCGAGACATGAAAAAAGCAGGCTTCTTAGCTTTAGTATTGTGCTGCGGATTAGCGGTACAGGCGCAGGTGAAAGGTGTGAAACATGTTATTCTCATTGGTATGGACGGCCTGGGCGCCTATGCCATCGAAAAGGCGGACAACCCGGTGATGAAGCAGCTGATGCAGGAAGGCAGCTGGACCTTGAAGGCACGCAGCGTGCTTCCTTCTTCCAGCGCGGTGAACTGGGCCAGCATGATCATGGGCGCGGGCCCGGAGCTGCATGGTTTTACAGAATGGGGGAGTAAAACCCCCGAAGTGGAACCGAGAACGCTGGATGAATACGGCCTTTTCCCTTCCGTGTTCACCCTGTTGCGCCGGCAACGGCCGGGCGCGGAAATGGGAGTGATCTACAGCTGGGGAGGCATTGGTTACCTGTTCCCGAAAAAAGCAGTGAACAAAGACCAGCCGTGCCCGAACGACACCGCCACCACCGATGCGGCGGTAGCCTATATCAAAGAAAAGAAACCAGACTTCCTCTTTATACATTTCGATCAGCCTGACGGGGTAGGTCATGACATCGGGCACAACATCCCCGAGTACTATGAGCAAGTGCATAAGAATGATGTTTTATTAGGCAGGATCGTGCAGGCGGTGAAAGACGCAGGTATGTGGGACAATAGCGTGCTCATCCTCAGCTCCGACCATGGCGGCATTAATAAAGGCCACGGCGGCAAAACGATGGTGGAAATGCAGATACCCTGGATCTTTACCGGCAAAGGCATCAAAAAGGGCCATGAAGTACGGGAAAGCGTGATGACCTATGATACTGCGGCCACTATTGCCTGGATATTCGGGCTCAAAACGCCGCAGGAGTGGGTAGGCCGGCCTGTGAAGGACATCTTCGGCAAATAGCGGTGTTTCCGGAACGGATATGCGGGCATGATAGTTGTACCTGCCGGGAAGAACGAAATAAGGCTCGATATCATCCGGAAATTCTTAATTTGAATATTATGTACCGAATCGTTTTTCTTTTCGTGCTAACCCTTGCCGCTTCTATTCCTGCGCTGGCGCAGATCCAGGGGCAGGTGATCAAAGTGCTCAGCTACAACATTCATCATGGTGAGAACACGCAGGGCAAGCTGGACATCCAGGGCATTGCCAACGTGATACTCGCCACCAATCCCGACCTGGTGGCCTTACAGGAAGTGGACAGCTCCACTTCCCGCGTCAATAAAACCGACCAGCTGAAAGAGCTGGCCGCGATCACCGGCATGTACATCTATTTCGGCAAAGCCATGGAATTTGACGGCGGCAGCTTCGGCAACGGCGTGCTCAGCCGCTACCCGATCGAAAAAAGCCAGAGCATCGCATTGCCGGCCAAAGGCGCAGGCAGCGAGCCGCGTAATGCCGCGGTAGTGACAGTAAAACTCCCCGGCGACAGCCTGCTCCGCTTTATCAGCACCCACCTGGACCACCTGGACGATCCCACCGACCGCCTCAGCCAGGTGAACCTGCTCATGCAGCACGTTCAGGCCCATCCCGCGCTGCCGCTGATCGTAGCGGGCGATATGAATGCCCAGCCCGCATCAAAGGAAATAGGCATCTTCAAACAAACCTTTGCCGACGCCACCGAAAAGCTGGGCCCCACCTGGCCTTCAGACAAACCTACCCAGAAGCTGGATTACATATTCCTCTACAATAAAACACAATGGCATGTGATGAACGTACAGGTATTGGAGGAAACGGTTGCGTCGGATCACAGGCCTGTGATTGCGGAGGTGCTGCTGAAATAAAATGGGATGTGAGATATTGTAATAGACCGCTCTGCCAGGGCGGTCTTTTTTGGCCTACGCCCGCTCAGAGGATAATCCCCTAAGCACTTCAACCTTGAAATTATAACATTGTATTTTCGATCTGCAAGGATAAATGCACCGGAACTTTTTCCACCCCGTCAATTTTCTCCACACTAAAACGTTTTAGCGAATCAATTTTCCTTATTTTAGCTCTTTCCGGCGCCGCAGCCTTATCCCCAGCGGCAAGCCGGGCAGGAATTTAAAAAAACAGTGAATGAAAAATTGGTTGGTCATGCTGGCGCTCGGGCTGGCTTCCGCTGCCAGCGCGCAGCAAACGGATTACACATCTAAAGTAAATCCCTTTATCGGTACCGGCGGCCATGGCCACACTTATCCCGGCCCCAGCATGCCGTTCGGCATGGTACAGCTCAGCCCTGATACCCGCCTCAAAGGATGGGACGGCTGCTCCGGCTATCATTACTCCGATTCCATCATGTATGGCTTCTCCCATACGCACCTCAGCGGCACCGGCATTGAAGATTACTGCGACGTGCTGCTGATGCCCGTTACCGGCAAACCATCCTGGAAAAATGATGAATACGCTTCCCCCTTTTCCCATAAGGATGAAAAGGCCTACGCCGGCTTCTACAGCGTAAAGCTGGATAAATACAATATCCTTGCGTCGCTCACCGCCACGAAGAGAGTGGGGCTTCACAAATACGAATTCCCGCAGAACGCAGCGGAAGGGCATGTGCTCCTGGACCTCTATCACCGCGACATTGTGATCAGCTCCAGCCTGAAGGTCGTGAACGACAGCACCGTGGTGGGCATGCGCCGTTCCAATTCCTGGGCCAAAGACCAGATGTTGTTTTTCGCCATGAAGTTCTCCCGACCCGCAAGATCGCACAACGTAGCGCTCGGCGATACTTCCAAAGGCGCCCTCACCAGCGCCGAAGGCCGCAACATCAAAGCGTATTTCACTTTCGACGTGCAGCAGCCGCTCTACGTGAAGGTGGCCATTTCCGGCGTCAGCGAAGAAGGCGCGCTGAAAAACCTGGATGCGGAAATGCCCGGCTTCGACTTCGACGTCCTCG
>CBFHAF010000645.1:0-3260 GCA_965653435.1 uncultured Chitinophaga sp. | reverse complement strand
AAAAAGAAAGGGTCATCCGGGTTTGAATGCCGCAAATAACCTGTTGCCTGCCCCGTTATAACCCTATCGGCTATACGCCCGTTTAGCCTTTACCGTGTACTCACAAGATTACTTTATGGAGATTTAGAAAAAAAAACGGCATTGATCCCGGAAATGCGCTCCTGTGGCTAAAAACAATAACTACCTGTAAACCAGTAGTTACGGCTACACGAAAACCGGTAGTGCCATCTACGGCTTAACTGGTAAATATGACAACTCAGCCCGAATCATTCTCCCGGGAATAAATAATGTCATAATTTGGCGCCTGAAATCAAAAATTTATACTTTCATGAAACAAAGAGCCATTTATCCAGTTACGTTGTTTTTCCTTTTATTATGCTCCACAGCATACTCTCAAAAACTCTCCGTTAACGACAATGTGATCAATTTCGGTATCGGTTTCGGTTCCACTTATTCCATCCATTCCGAGTTCAGCGGCTTCCCTGCACTTACTTTTTCCTACGAGCGCATCTGGCCTAAAGAGATTGGTCCCGGCCTGCTGGGCGTAGGCGCCATTGTGGGTTACCGCAGCATGAATTACAAGTGGGACGTGGGCAACAGCCATTACAAGAACAAATTCAACACCCTGCTCATCGCCGCACGCGGTACCTATTACTGGGAGAAGCTGGTGACTGAAAAATATAATGTATACGGCGCTGCTTTGATCGGTATCCGTTCCGAGAACTATAAAATGGATGCAGGCAGCGTGCCCGGCGTTTATGGCGAAGATAACAGCGTAAATCCTTTCGTGGGTGCGATCGTTGGCGGCAGGTATTATTTTACTCCCAACATCAGCGTGTTCGCCGAGCTGGGTTACGATATCAGCTGGACCAAAGCCGGCATCAGCGCAAGGTTCTAAGAGAGCTTACTGCAGAGAACATAAAAAAAGAGCGGTTGAACCAACCGCTCTTTTTTTATTTTTCCGGGCATGCAATGCCTTAGCTCTTTTTGCTGAATGCCGCATCCAATGAATAGCGGCCGCTGCCCAGCAGGAACACTACCACGGAAAGCGTCAGGTAAACGAATGCCAGTTCTTTCACCTGGAAAGGGTCTTTGCCATGGGCGATAAAAAAGGCCACCAGCATCGTGATGAAGATCGGGATCACGGAGAGACGGGTGAAAAAGCCCACCAGAACGAAGATGCCGCAAAAGAACTCTGCGAATATCACGAGTATCACGGTTGGTTTTATGCCTATGCCGATAATGTCCTGGAACATGCCGAGCATCGCTTCGTAGTTGGACAGTTTTCCCCAGCCATGGTAAATAAACAGGCCGCCAAAAATAAGTCTCAAAAGGAGCGCTGCCAGATCAGTGCTGAGAGGATGGATGTTAAGGATGCTGTTCTTCATATTGTAATGGTTTGTAGGTTAAGTACGCATCAAAAATAAGGGGAATATTTAACTTTCCATAGGGTCAATTGCGACTTTGTGAGGGGGCGGTTCGCACGGAACGTGATGTAAGGGGCTATGTCTCTTAGGGAGCAGGGATGAATTTTTCCATGGTCATCCAGTATTTATCCTTGAAAATGCGGTAGCTCACGTCTTTTTTCGAGGGATATTTTTCCAGGTAAGCGGCCGTTTGCCGGGATATTTCCCTGAATTCGCGGCAGGCTATGAAAATGAAGCGGGATCCGCCCTCTGTGCTTCTGCCGAGGTAAAGGTGGCCGTCTTTCTCATGCAGCGCGGCCAGCAGGCCGTCCTCGAAATCGGCCAGCGTTCCGTGGATATCGGTTGAAGGCATGCCGTTATCGTCGTATTCGAATGTATGTTCCACTACCAGCATCCAGGGGTGGGAGGGCTTGGCGTCCCACTCGAGCAATTCGGAGTTGATGCAGGCGATCAGCGGCATATCATAGCCGTTCCTGCCTTCCACGAGCGAATAAAGATCGCTGTCTTTATTGCTGCGGGTGCCTTTGTATTTTTCCACGAATTCCTTTTCGCGCCAGCGCAGGAAATCTTCCAGCTTTTCGAGCGGTATCAGCGTTTGGCCCTCAGGCGCGCCGAATTGGATGGCATCTATCAGGGTAGCTGTAGCCAGTTCCCCCAGGGCGTTTTCAAGGAATATCACAATACCGTTCCCGATCTCCTTCTGGTTTTCTTCGTTGTAATCGGTATGCACGAAGGTGATATCAATCTCGTCGGGGTATTCGGGATCCTCATTGCTGTAAAAGCTGATGTTGCGGCTGCTGAAGGTATAACCGTTCATGCCTATCTCTATGTCCGCAAAACCAAGGCCGGGTTTCAGCGCGGTGAATTTCCAGCCGGGGAGGGCAGGGGCAGCGGCCACGAGGTCTTCCACGAACACGAAGGATTTGATGTCGCCTTCGGCGGAGATCACCATTTCAACCGTATGTTCGTCGTATTTGCCTGCGAGGGAATAAAATTGTTCGTTCAGCTGGTGAAGCTGCGGGATCACCTTGTCCATGAACCGGCTGTCTATCTCCTTTCCTTTGTGCAGTACGCGGTAAAATTCCTTGTCGTGCCGGGCGAACCACTTCCAGAAAGAGGCATTGTCGTGGATGACCGTTTTTTCATTTGCGCCGAACAGTTTGCTGAAAAAACTCATAGGAAAGGATTGTCTACAATTATACCTTTTTTTTATGATATGCAGCGGAGTTCTGAATTTTTACTACTTTTAATTCAGCAGAAATCACCAAAATCAGTTCACACGCTATCCCGTCTATATTGCTCATGCAGAATGTTCCACATAGTGAAAAGGAGTTGTTGCGCCTGCTTGCGGACGGAGATGAGCATGCCTTCCAGGTAATTTTCGAGCGGCACTGGGACGCCGTTTTTTCCACCGCCCTTTTACTTACCAAATCCGGTTCCGTTGCGGAAGACGTAGCGCAGGACGTGTTTACCATGCTGTGGGAGAAGCGCGCTTTGCTGGCGGCTGTGGACAAGCTGGAGGGGTTCCTGTTCGTTTCGGCCCGTAATATCATCTATTCCCGTTTCCGCAAGCTGGCCTCGCAGGATGCATACCGGCAGTATATCCTTTCCTGTTTCAGGGAAGAGGGGAGCGCAAGCGCCGAAGAAACCACGGAGCTGCGGGAGCTGGACCGTACCATCCAGCAGGCCATCAGGCTGCTGCCGCCCCAGCAGCAGAAAGCTTTCCGGCTCAGCCGCTTCGAAGGCATGCAGCACGAGGAGATCGCCGTTACCATGGGCGTTTCCCGCATCACTATCAAAAGTTATATCGTACAGGCCATTGCCAGCCTCCGC
>CBFHAF010000644.1:0-3261 GCA_965653435.1 uncultured Chitinophaga sp. | reverse complement strand
ATCGTTGAGCGAGAATTCCCTGCCGGAGATGTCTTTCATTTTAATGTCTGCCTTAGGCAGCTTCGCCCCGATATCCAATGAATCGGGAAAACGGAATGCCACAAGCGAAAACACTGCTAGAAGCAGTAAAAGGATTTGCTTTTTCATAGGCTCCCTTATTTGGTTCAACATGAAATTACAGCATTTCGCAGGGAATAAAAAGCCGTCTATCCCAATTTAGAAAATCTCCAGCGGGAAATTAATATGATATTAACGGAAAGATCATGAAAGTCCCTGTAACTCAGGCGCTTCCTTCATTTCGCGTTCTGCGGCAATTTCGCGCAGCGTGCTGATGCTGGTGTTCAGCTCGAAGCCGATCAGCAGGATAAATGAATTGAAATACACCACGAGCATCAGCACGAGAATGGTGCCGATGGAACCGTAGATCTGGTTGTATTGTGCAAAATTCGTCACCCAGAAAGAGAATCCCAATGTTACCACGATCATGGAAATGGTGGCGAACGTGGAACCTGCGGAAATAAATTTCCATTTCTTTTTGGTGGCGGGCCCCCAGCGGTAGATCACGGAGATAATAGCGAAGAACAGCAGCACGATGAGCGCCCAGCGCACAAGCCCGATTGAAAATTGTGAAACGGCGTCCGCAATGGCCAGTTTCTGCAGGATCATTTTCAGGATAGTACCCTGCATGATGATGAGCGCAACGGTGACCAGCAGCAGCAATACGAGGAATACCGTGAGCATGAGGGCGGTAAGCCGCGTCTGCCACCAGGTGCGCTGCTTGAAACCGGGCAGCAGCTTGTCGAACGAGCGGAGCATGCCCATTACGCCGTTGGAGGAATAATAGAAGCTGAGTATGAACGAGAAGGAAAGCAATGTATTCCGCTGCGTGTAAAGGAAATCGTGGATCATGTCGCGCACGATGATGTAGCTGTTGTAATTGGGCGTGAGGGTTTCCGCGAGATCATACAGCGTTGGCTCCACATTCTGCAGGGGGATGAACGGCACGAGGGTGAACAGGAAGATGAAAAAAGGCGGTATGGCCAGCAAAAAGTTGAAGGAAATGGCTGCGGCACGTTCGGTGAGGCTTTCTTTGGCCGTTTCTTTCATGAAAAACACGATCACGTCGTACAGCGGCGCACGGTCGAACCCCGGCAACACCAGCGACTTGCTTTTATGGATCACCCAACGTACAGGCTTGGAACTGAGAATGATTTTTTCTACATCGATCATCCGGGGATTTTGTTGGACCGTTGTAAAAGTACGAAGAAAGGGTTATTTAATTCCCCTTGCATTCAATTCCTTCTGGTAGGTGCGCGCGTTCTCAAGATGTTCCTTGTAAGTTTCGGCGAAGGCGTGATAACCGCTGCCGTCGGCCTTTGCACAGAAGTAAAGGTAAGCCGTGTCCGCAGGTTCCAGCACTGCTTCGATGGATTTCACGGAAGGGGTGCAGATGGGGCCGGGCGGCAGGCCGGCATAACGGTAAGTGTTATACGGAGAATCATATTCCAGGTAGGAGCCCCAGATGCGTTTCAGCGCGAAGTTCTTCATGGCGAATTTCACGGTGGGGTCCGCGCCGAGGCGCATGCCTTTTTTGAGCCGGTTGAGGTATACGCTGGCGATGTTCGGCTTTTCGTCGTGGCGGTTCGTTTCTTCTTCCACGATGGAAGCGAGGGTCACCACTTCTGCGGGTGTAAGCCCCAGGGCGGCGGCTTTGGCTTTCCGTTCGTCTGTCCAGAAACGGGCGTAGCTTTCTTCCAGTTTTTCGAACACTTTACCGGCGGTGGTATTCCAGTAGAATTCGTAGGTGTTGGGCATTATGGCGCACATCACGGTCTGCGTGTCCAGCCCGAACTGGCGGAGGTATACGCCGTCGTTCATAATGGCGCGCAGGGCGGTGGAATCGGCTTCGAGCTGGGAAGATACGAGGCGGATGAAATCTTCTTTCAGCCGCAGCTTGTTGATCACGAGCTTCACGGGCGATTGCCTGCCGGAGCGGAGGATGCGCACGATGTCCAGGTTGCCCATGCCTTTTTTGATCTCATAGCGGCCGGCTTTCACACGGTCAGGATAATCCAGCTGGCGGGCAACGAGGTTGAAGGTGGCGGGGGAGCTGATGATCTCCTGGTCTTTCAGGCCCTGGAGCACGTCCGCATACTTGCTGCCGGTGGGTATGTAAAAGTATTTTTTATCGCCGAAGGAGCGTGTGTTCGGCCCCATCAGGAGGTAACCTCCTGCAACGAGGGCGCCGGCCAGCAGGCAGGCTGCGATCACGGCAATCCGGCGTACCCAGGGGGAGTTATTTTTTTTGGTCTTTTGTCGCATGGAGTAGTGGCGGTAATTCAATAAAAAACCCCGCTTTTAACGGCGAGGTCCTTTCAAATATTATATTGGCAAATAATATTACTTCTTGTTGGTGTCCACAGGCTGGGCCGGGGGAGCTTGCTGGTTGTTCAGCGGGAGCGTTGCGGGCGGTGTAGCTGCCGGGCCTGATCCTGCTGATTTTTCGATGGCGCTGTTGCCTCTTACGGGGCCGGTGGCGCCGCCTCTGCCGACAAACATAGTGGAAGTGAGGCAGAGAACAGCAATGGCTGCTGCGAGTATCCAGGTACCTTTTTCCAGTACGTCGGTAGTCTGCCGGACGCCCATCACCTGGTTGCCGAAACCGCCGAAGGAGCCGGAGAGGCCACCGCCTTTAGGATTCTGTACCAGCACGAAGAAGCCCAGTAAAACACAGGCCACCACAATCAATACTCCAAAGAAAATCAACATATTAATCGAAATTTATTATTGTCTGAGTTGTTTAAGTTCGTTTATCTTTTGCGCAAAATAAGCGTTTTTACCGGGATTAAGCAAACTTAATTTTTGGTATATGGCAATCGCTTTTTCAGGCTGGTGCTGCCGTACCCAGATCTCTGCCAGGGTCTCGGACACGATGTCGTCGTTCAGGGTGATGGACTGCATGGCCATCTTTTCCACCCTTTCGGTCACTTCCGGGTCATCGTCCTCATACAGCTTGTGTAATTGCTGATGGTACCAGTCTTTCGCGGCTTTACCTGAAAAATTGTCCTTCAGTTCGCGGAGCCAGTCTGTAAAACTTCTCATCTCGGCGGCGGCTTTCTCATTCATCTTATCTGCAGCGTTCGGGTCTTTCAACTTTTTATAGGCAAAATAATCCTCCGTGTACAGGGGCTGGAAGGTGAGCACCGTTTCTTCGGCCGGGGTGTCCATCGGGTGGATGCGGATAGGTGTTTCTTCTTCCTC
>CBFHAF010000643.1:0-3262 GCA_965653435.1 uncultured Chitinophaga sp. | reverse complement strand
GGGATACGGCCGCCGTTCGAGTTGGCGGGGCCTACGTCGAACCTGGGGATACCCGTTCTGCGGTACTGGTAATATGCCTGGCGGCCTGAGTTCATGAAAAAGGCCAGGTATTTCTGGATCAGTATCTGCGAAAGGCCTTCCGCGTTATTGCCTTTGTATTTTGCTTTTGCCGAAGCAGTGTACCAGGCGTTAAACACATCGTCCGCAATGCCATAAAAATTCATGGAAGCCTTGATGCCTTTTTTATACCAGCTTTCCGCATCGCCGGGCGTCCAGCCGCGGAGGATGGCTTCTGCAATGGTAAAGCACAGCTCCGGATAACCCACCTGGATGCAAGGCTCGCCGCTGCCGGTTGCCCAATAACGTTTTTCGTTGCCGTAAGAAAGGAAACCTTTGGCATTCTGTGAACTGAGATCGCTGAGCACATCGCCGGTGCGGCCGCCTTTGTAGGAACTGAACCTGGTAGCGTAACCGGGGATGTTGTTCGCCTTGGCTGTATCTACCGGCTCCGCCACTTCAAAAGTGCGGGGGTCCTGGTAGGCGGTAAGCGTGTCAAGATAAGTGGCGCCCATGTTGTTGCGGCCACGGTCGAACCCGCGGTTGTAGGGCCCGAGCGGGTAACGGTTCTCCTGGATGTTGCCGTTGAAAACCACGCTGTAGTTATCGCTGTTGTTTTCCATGATGGGGTAACGCGCAGGGTTGCTGAGGATAGCGGCGAATTGCTCTTTCACCTTCAGGTCCGCCTCGTCCGCACGTTTGCTGAGATTGATCAGTACACGCAGCTTGAAGGTGTTGATCAGCTTATGCCATTTGTTCAGATCACCGTCGAACATAAAGTCGCCACTGATCTTGTTGCGGACAGCTGCGTTGAGGAATGCGTGCATTTCGGCGCCAGCTTCGTCCAGCAGCTTCAGGCTTTGCACGAATACTTCTTTCTGGGTGTCATATTTCGGGGTGAAATTATCCGAAGCAGCGTTCATCGCTTCACTCATGGGCACATCACCGAACTTCATCGCCATATCCACGTAACACCATGCTTTCAGGAATTTCGCGATGATCAGGTAAGGCTTGTTCTCATCGCCGCCCAAACGGTTCGCTTCTTCTTCCATTTTCTGCACGTTGCGCAGCACACCGTAGCGCATGCCGGTAGAGCCCCAGTTATAACCCTGGCTGGCGTAGTAATCGAAATTGCTTACCCAGAACTGGTTTTCCCGCTGCGCCTGGTCCCAGGGATTCTCTTTCAGATCGATCAGGACGCCGGTAAGCAGCAGCGTGGGCGGCGAGCTGGTGGGCTTGTTGGGATTGTCTTGCAGGGTATCGAATTTTTTGCAGGCGGGCATTGCGGCAGCCAGCGCCAGGCACAATAGTATCGTTGGAATGCGTTTCATGTCGGAATGTTTTTTTTGGATCAGAATACGAGGTTTACGTTGATGCCGTAGCTTTTCACGGACGGCGTCTGCAGCCCGTTGTTGCCTTCAATGAACTGGTCCAGGTCTATGTTCTTATGTTTCGTGATGTACAGCAGGTTGCGGCCCACGAGGCTTACGTTCGCGGTTTTGAATGGTGTGCGCGCCAGCTGTTTGGCCGGGATGTTGTAAGTAAGGGTCACATCACGGAGCTTGAGGAAGGTCTGGTCGATAATGTTGGAAATATCCCGTCCTTTGAGATTGTAGGCCCAGTCCTGGAATGTGGTCTTATTCGTGTTCGGCGCAAACTCACGCGTGTCTGAGATCACATTGCCGTCGCCGTCCCTTTTCAGCTCGCCCTTGGTGATCACTACACCGTCGCCTACCCAATGCGGGATAGGTTTGTTGTTGGCATCGCGCAGCGCGTCCTTTTCCCTTTCCGCCGGTGCCGCATCCGGGTGGCGGCCGCCTTCCCAAAGCTTTTTATTCACATAATTGAGCGTCTTTCCGCCGTAACGGCCATCCACCAGGAAAGAGAAACGGAAGTTGCCGTAGGTGAAGGTGTTGGTCAAACCGCCGAACCAGTCGGGCGTAAAGAATCCCACGCGTTTAGGCAGCGGATCGGTAATAGGCAGCCCGTTGGCGCCGTATACGATCTTCCCGTCGGGCGAACGCTGGAAATCTGTTGTATAGTAAGCATCGGAACGCTCACCCACTTTGATATTGCCCAGCTTTTGCTGGTTACCGTAGATCTCTTTCAGAATGGGTTTGTAAGTAGACCAGTTCGCGAGGAGGTCCCAGCGGAAGCTTCCGCTTTTTACCGGCGTTGCGGTAAGGGAGATCTCTACGCCTTTACGTTCGTATTTCAGGCCGTTGAGTTTTTTGCTGGTAAAGCCGGAAGCCTCGGAAACAGGGTTATCAAATACCTGCGGGCCATCTATGCTCCTGAACCAGGCTGCGTCTATGCCCAGGCGGTTGTCCAGCAAACGGAGGTCCGTACCGATCTCGATGGATGAGCTGAAGGCCGGCTCGATCTCGTCGTTGAAGATCTTGTCCGCATAATAAGCGGAGGGCATATTGTTCCAGCGCGTGCCCAGCGTGTAGTTCGCTATGTTGCTGTACAGGTCCAGGTCGCCGCCTACGCGGGCGTAAGAACCGCGCACTTTCCAGAAAGTAATGGCTTTGGGCAGCGTTACCATCTGGGAAATGATGCCGCTTAAGGAAACGGAAGGATAGAAATAAGCATTGTTCTTCAGCGGAAGGGTGGAAGATTTGTCCATCCTGCCGGTGAGGCCGAGGTAGAGATAGTCGTTGAAAGAAAGGTCCACCGCTCCATACACGCTGCCCACCTGCTTGGTGGCGGTGTAATTGGTAGGCTTCTTCTGCTCGCTCGTGTTCTCGAAATTATACCACATCGGGATGAGCAGGTCCGCTGTTTCGCCGTAGATATTGCGGTTGTTCAGCGTGCGCAGGTTGGCGCCGGCGTTTACTGACAGGGCGAAGCGCTGGCTCAGGTCCTTGTCGTAGCTCAGCAGGAAATCCGTATTGTTCTCGAAGTTGTAAGTATACCATTCACGGTATTTCCCTTTCAGGTTGGCCTCGTAAGCGCCCGCGGAATAAGGGAGTTTATTATTCTCATAAAGATTGTAGGTATTGATGTGCGTTCTCACCATCAGGTTCAGGTTCTTCATCACCTTGTAGTTGAGGGAAGCGTAGCCGTAAACATCGTCTTTATAATATCCTCTCAGCCATTCGTTCGCTACAAACCAGGGGTTGTTGTAGCGGAAATATTCGAAGTTGTATTGCTGGATGCCTTCTTTGCCGGGCTGCCAGTAGTTCTTCAGGTCCCTCACATC
>CBFHAF010000642.1:0-3268 GCA_965653435.1 uncultured Chitinophaga sp. | reverse complement strand
CTAGGCGCGCACATAGTTTACCTTCATACCCGCAGCATAAGCAGAAGGAACAGGGGAGACTGTTTGCGTCGGTGTAGCCGGCTGGGTTTGTGCGTTGGGCTTCTTTCTCTGAATTATCAGATCTAATAAATTAACGCCTTTCATTCCCACTGCCTCTATCAACATACCACCAGCCCAATACTTCACTTCATGCACCGGCGCTACTTTCCAGCCACCCGGGAATTTACTTTTGCTCCTTTCAATAACCCCGCAGCGTTCTGCGCTGATTCAAATCTAATACACAATGTTCATGAAAAGATCGTTAAAATTCCTCGTACCTGTGCTGGCAAGCATTTTCCTGCTGGCATGCAAAAAAGATACAAAGCAGGAGGGGCCCCGCCTGCCCGAAGGAAAAGTGACCGAAACGGGCATACCCGATGGAACGCCTGAAGTTCAGAAAATAATCGGCGCAGGAGGAGGCAATATTTCGAGCGGCGACGGCAGAATAAAAGTGACCATACCGGCCGGAGCTCTCAGCGGCAACCAGACCGTCAGCATCGAACGTATCAGCAACACCAATCCCCTTGGAACCGGCAAGGCATACAGGCTTGAACCGCATAACATCACTTTTTCAAAACCGGTCAGCATTACATTCAATTATTCGGATGATGACCTGCGCGGAACCGCGCCTGAAGCCCTGGGCATTGCTTATCGCAACGAAAAAGGTGTATGGATGGGCATGACGGCCGGTACCCTGAACAAAACAGCGAAGACGGTAACCGTCAATACCACGCATTTCAGCGACTGGAGCTTTTTCAAATGTTTTGAACTGGTGGCCAGCGCATATACGCTGCCGGTAACAAAATCAGCAGAGCTGACGGTGTATGCGGACCTCTTTTTAATAAACGCGGAGCACGATGAAATACCGATCGGCGAGCGCAGCAGTAATGTGAACAGCTACATTAAGGAATGGAGCCTGGTGGGCGCCGGCCGGCTTGTTGCCGCGGGCCCGGAAGGAACCTATACCGCTCCGGCGACGGAACCGGCCACAGGCAACCCGGTGGCGATCGAAGTGAGGCTGGATTGGGGTGCAAAAGGGCTTTTCCTGTTGATAGCGCATATAGAGATCGTAGGCGGCGAAATAGAGCTGCGGGTGAACGGCGGCGCCTGGCAGAAATTCGCAGCTTCGCCTGCGGTCAGGGTTGACAACAACAGGTATATGATATCCAACGCTGATGGCGACGAAAGGGGGCAATACGTGGCGCTCTCCTGGGTAGGCGGCGTGGGCACGCATCGTTACAACATCTTCGACGGGGGGCACAACAATGCGCAATACCTGATAGACGGCGGGAATTCATACGGCTGCTTTTATGTAGATGAAAACAATAATATCGTTATGAGCCCCGGCGGCATTACCGTTACCAGCCTTGGCGAGCAGGACGGGCTGGTAAAAGGAACATTTCTTATGGATCCGTCTGGCTATGGGGTAGGGCACAAAAGCACCGCCAGGGTTGAAGGGCGGTTCACGGCTGTCAAAAGCTGGTGAGCAGAGAGTTATAAAGCATAAAAAGGCGGCCTGTTGCAGGCCGCCTTTATTATTTAATATCAGTCGTTCTTAGAATTTCTCCAGTCCGCTAAAAAAGAAGTTGCCTTCGATCGCGGCGTTCTCGTCTGAATCGGAACCGTGAACGGCGTTGCGGCCGATGGATTCCGCGTAGATCTTGCGGATGGTGCCTTCCTCAGCCTGTGCGGGGTTGGTGGCGCCGATCAGCTTGCGGAAATCTTCCACGGCATTGTCCTTTTCCAGGATGGCAGCTACAATGTGGCCGCTGCTCATGAACTCTACCAGCTCACCGTAAAAAGGCCTTTCCTTGTGAACGGCATAGAATTCCCCGGCTTTTTCAGCGCTCAGGCGGGTCAGTTTCATTGCTACGATCCGGAAACCTGCTGCGCAGATCTTGTCCAGGATGCCGCCGATATGCCCGTTCTGAACTGCATCGGGCTTGATCATGGTAAATGTTCTGTTGCTCATATTGTGAATTAGTCGTTATAGTTGGTAAAACCGTATTGCGCCGCAAAAGTAAACAGATTTTGTTTAGCAGTAAAAAATTTTGAAATTCTGGCCCAAATGAAGAACTTCGCACTTCGTTTGCACGAACGGAGGCAGGTGGCTGCAAACGCCTTGTACATTAAAATTACAGTAATAGGAATGAAGCCGATCGAGGAAATTAAGCCGCTGCTTGACAGCCCCAAAAAAGTGGTGGTAACAATGCATCAGAAACCCGATGCCGATGCTATGGGCTCTTCGCTCGCAATGTACCACTACCTGCGCCGCAAGGGGCATGACGTTACGGTCATTTCCCCGACCAATTTCCCGGATTTCCTGAAATGGATGCCCGGCAGCGAAAACGTCCTGGATTTCGAATCCGCACAGGAAAAGTCGCTCAAAGCCCTCGAAGGGGTGGAAATGCTCTTTTGCCTGGATTTCAATACCATGAGCCGCACCAAGAACCTGGAGCCTCAGCTGGACAAGCTGCAATGCGTGAAAGTACTGGTGGACCATCACCTGGAACCCTCGCCGGACTTCGATTACGGCATCAGCGATACCTCCGCGGCCTCTACCGCTTTACTCGTCTACGAGATCATCTACCGCCTTGGAGATGAGCACTATATCGATAACGACATTGCCCAGTGCATTTACGCCGGTACCATGACGGACACCGGGTCTTTCCGCTTCGCTTCCACTTCAGCCCGTGTTCACCGCATGGTGGCCGATCTGCTGGAAAGAGGGCTGGAGCACGAATACATTCACCAGGCCATTTTTGACAATTTCCTCGAAAACCGGCTGCGTTTCATCGGCCACAGCCTTTTGAACCGGATGGAGGTTTTCTATGAGACCAATACCGCCATCATGGCCATCCCTTACAGCGACCTGAAGCGGTTCGACCTGCAAACGGGTGATACCGAGGGGCTGGTAAATTTCCTTTTGTCCATCCAAGGCATTAAATTAGCAGCGCTGATCATCGACCGGAACAGCGAGGTTAAGCTCTCTTTCCGCTCCAAAGGCAACTTTGACGTGAACACTTTCGCGCGTAAATATTTCGAAGGAGGGGGGCACTTCAACGCTTCCGGCGGCCGCAGTACGGACTCGCTGGAGAAAACGGTACAACGCTTCCTGAAAGCGATGCATGAAAATGAGGACCTGTTACAGTAGCGATCATACCACACTATCAAATAAAAATGCTAAAATTACAGACGAGACCGGAGAGGTCTCGTTTGCCGATAAACA
>CBFHAF010000641.1:0-3268 GCA_965653435.1 uncultured Chitinophaga sp. | reverse complement strand
GGGCACTTTGCGGGCCGTTTTGCCGTCGTTGGTGATGAACACGAAACCGTTGCTTCCGTCGCCGTCCAGCAGGGCATCATAGGGAATGGACCAGCCCGCCGGGCTGTCGCCGCCTTTGCCGCTGGTTTCCACGGTCGCTTTGCCGAACATGCCGAAGGCGATACTGCCGGGCTTTTCACCGGTAAGCCTGATGTCGATGAGGAACGAGCCGGTAGCGGGGTCGATGCCTTCGCCGCGGCGGGATACAATCCCGGTGAAGGTCTTCCCGGGAACAGATTCTACTTCCACGGTGGCTTTATCGTTCAGCCGGATGGCGGCCCACTCGCGGTTGCTCACGCCGGTGCGCAGCAGCCATGCGCCGGATTGGGCGCCGTTGGTCTGAACCACCGGCGTGCCGGGCTGTACGAGCTGGCCTTCAGCGGCAAGCTTGCGCAATACGAAGCCGTTGCGGGGTGAGGTGATCACGCTGTGGCTGCGGTTGAACTGTGCGGTGCGCAGCTGTTGTGCCGCCATTTCTTTGGCTGTTTGCGCGTTTTGCAGCTGTTCGAGCGTGGCCACGCTGTCGTTGTACAGGTTGGTGGCGCGCTGATGGTCCCTTGCGGCCTTTTCGAAAGCGAGCTGCGCCTGCTGCACGGCTGCGTCTATCTCCGTAGTGTTGAGGGTGGCTATGGTCTGCCCCTGGCGGATGGCGTCACCTTCTTTCACAAGTATGCGCTGTATGATGCCGCCGGTTTTAAATGAGAGCAGCACTTCATCGTCTGTCGTGAAAGTGCCGGATACAGGGATGCTGCCGGTTACGGGCTGTGCTGAAAGCGGCAGCAGCTTCACGGGCACCGCATCCTGCGCGGGAATGCCGGAGGCGGAAGAATGGCCGCCGCAGGCGCTGAGCAGGGCAGGGGCCGCCAAGAGGAGAAGGAGGTACGATTTCATATCGAATGCGTTTTGTTTCGTTTCGTGTGTTTGGTAAATGGTCTTAGTTGTTTTGCAGCGGGTAAGCGGCCTGCGCGCGCTCTATGTCTGCCTGGGAGATCTGCACCTGCGCCCAGGCCTGCAGCAGCTGGAGGCGGGCGTTGGTAAGCTGGTTCTGGGCATCCAGCAGCTCTATGTAGAGCAGCTGGCCTTCTTTATAGACCTTGAACTGGTCGCGGTAATATTTTTCCGCCAGTTGCAGCTGCGTGCGCGCGCTGCTGAAATTGGCCGTGGCGCTGCGGTGATTGTTGGCGGAGCGGTCCAGCTCCAGCTGGATGCCTTGCCGGGTCTCGTTGTATGCGGTCTGTGCAACGGCCGCATCGGCTTCCGCCTGTTTGATGCGGTATTTACGCTGGCCGCCGGTGAACAGGTCCCACTGAAGGTTAACGCCCCAGAGGTAATACCGGGTGTCTTTATTGAAAGCGAAATTAAATCCCTGTGAGCCCAGGTCCAGGAAGGTATTTACTTTGGGCGTGAAGGCGGAGCGTTCCTTCTTTTCCACCAGCAGGGCCATTTTACGGGAAGATTCCAATTGCGCCAGTTCTTCGCGCTGTTGCGGAACGGAGGCGGGCAGCGGGGCTTCGATGTTGATGATGCTGCTGTCCAGCAGGATGGAATCTTCCAGGCTGCGGTTCAGCAGGAAATTGAAATACGCCTTGGCATTCCGCTGGCTGTTCTGTGCTTCTGTGATGGCGGCCTCCACGCGCTGCTGTTCCGTTTGGGCGCGCGTAAGGGCGGTGTTGTTGCGGATGCCGTTGTCCAGCATGCTTTTATTGACGCGGATGTTCTCCATCACCAGCTGCAGGGCATTGCGGTAGATGTCTACCGCGCGGGCAGCCTGGAAATACTGGTAATAAGCAGTTTTGATATCCTTCACCAGCTGCCGTTTGTAAACGTTCACCGTGGCCTGCTGCCGGGTGATGTCTTCCTGGCGGATCTTTTTGGCATACCATATCTCGGTATTGATCAGCGGGAGGGAGGCGCGCACTTTGGCGTCGTAGAAGTTATCCGGGCTGAGCTGGATGGACTGGTTTTGCAGCTGCGGGAATTTCTCGCTTTGGGTGAGCTGGTTGAGCGTGGCGTACACCGTGTTGAGCATGTCACCAGTGGGAATATCGATGGTGCGGCCGCCGCCGGCTTTGGTATACGAGCTGATGAGGCTGGCGGTGGGCATAAAATAGGCTCTTGCTTCCTGCAAGGCCATCATGCTCTTTTCCAGCTGGAAATTCTGCCGGGCAATGGCCTGGTTACGGTTGAAACCTTCGCGGATATAGGCATCCAGCTTTGTATCCTGGGCATGGGCGGCGGCGCAGAACAGGCTGGTAAACGCAATAAGGTTAATGACCTTCGATAACATAATGAACGGTGTTTAGTAGTGTGTCTAAAAAAAAGCAATCCGGGGATTGCGTTTGATGATAGCTTGAAGATGGATTCTTCCGCTGTTTATGTTTTTATCATTCGTAAAAATTCCTTGATAGACATCATGATCGCCTGGTTTACCTGTTCCTCATCCAGGTGCATGACCTTAAACCGGCAGCGTACCTGCAGCGACACGAGGCCGTGGCCTATGGACCAGATGGAAAGCGCGGCTATGCGCGGGTCTGTATACCGTAACAGGCCTTTTTCCATGCATTCGGCAATACAATCGGTCAGGTAAAGGAAGGAGGATTCGCCATTGTCCCAGTAACCATGTTCTTCCGCGGAATTCATCGGCGCGCGGATGATGAACATCAGGTCGTACAGGTCCGGGTGTTTGATGCCGAAGGTTACATATGTATAAGCGATCTGCTCCAGGCGTTTCCAGGGGCTGCGGCTCGTGGCGTTCTGCTGGAAAGCTTCCAGCAGCTTGGCGAAAGCCTCCCGCTGCACGGCGTACAGCAGCTCGTCTTTGTCTTTGTAATAAAGGTAGATCGTGCCCGGGCTGTATTCGATCTTGTCCGCAATATTACGGATGGAGGTCTTTTCATACCCTTCTTCCGCGAACATACGCAATGCGGCATCTATTATCAGCCGTTTCATTTCCAGCTTCTCTCTTTCTTTTCTGTCTGATATGCCCATTAATACATTTTGTTTACAATGCAAATATACTGAACGGTGTTCAGTAATTCCAAATTTATTTTTTCCGGTATCTTTGGCGGCATGATAAGACCCGCCACCCCGGCCGATGCAGCCGCAAGTGTCCCCCTTTTATTCCTCGCCATGCAGGAAATAGCCCTGAAGCTGACAGGCCATGAAGATCCGCTGCTGTCCATGCCCGTATTCGAAACGCTTTTCAGGCGGCCGGGCAACCAATACAGCT
>CBFHAF010000640.1:0-3268 GCA_965653435.1 uncultured Chitinophaga sp. | reverse complement strand
CTGAGAAATTCTTTATTACTGCTGATCCTGGCTGTTATGGGCCTCGGCATCGTAAGCTGCTCCAAATCCAGGCCCGGCAAGCCTAAGGTGCTGGTATTCTCCAAAACCGAAGGGTTCCGCCATGCCTCTATACCTGCAGGTATCAAAGCCATTCAGCAGCTGGGTGCAGATAACGGTTTTGACGTGGATACCACCGAAAACGCCGCATTTTTCACAGAAGATTCCCTCGCGCAATACGCCGCCGTTATCTTCCTGAACACCACCGGCGATGTGCTGGACAATCGCCAGGAAGCGGACTTTGAACGCTATATCCAGGCCGGCGGCGGCTTTGTGGGCATCCACGCCGCTACCGATACCGAATACGGCTGGCCCTGGTACGGCAAGCTGGTGGGCGCCTATTTCAACGACCACCCCGCCGGCACAGCAAAAGCGAAGCTGGTTGTAACCGATAAGAACCATCCTTCCACCGCCGAGATCCCCGAAACATGGGAGCATACCGATGAATGGTACAACTTCAAGAACGTGAACAAAGACACGAAAGTGCTGATGAAAGTGGATGAGAAGACGTACAAGGGCGGCACTATGGGAGACGATCACCGGATCAGCTGGTATCACGAATACGACGGCGGCCGCGCCTGGTATACAGAGCTGGGCCATACCGAAGAATCTTACACCGAACCCAATTACCTCAAACATATTCTCGGCGGCATTCAATACGCCATCGGCAAGAACCGCGTGCTGGATTATGCCGCTGCCAAATCACAACGCGTTCCTGACGAAGACCGTTTTACCAAACAAACGCTCACCAGCGGCGAATTTTTCGAGCCTACCGAAATGGCTATCCTGCCCAACCTGGATGTGCTGGTCGTACAACGCCGCGGCGAGATACTGCTGTACAGCGAATCGCGCAAGAACCTCACACAGGTGGGTTTCCTGAACGTGTATCACAAAACGGACGTGCCGAAAGTGAACGCCGAAGAAGGCCTGCTCGGCATCGCGGCAGACCCGGATTTTGCAAAGAATAATTACATCTACCTGTTTTATTCTCCCGCCGATACTTCCGTGAACAGGCTGAGCCGCTTTACGTTCAAAGACAATAAAGTGATCCCTGAAAGCGAGAAGATCATCCTGCAATTCTATTCGCAACGCCAGATATGCTGCCATACCGGCGGCTCTATCGCTTTCGGCGGAGACGGCCTGCTGTACCTCTCCACCGGCGACAATACGACGCCTTTCGACGAGCCCGGCCAGCCCTACACCAGCAAAGGCTTCGGCCCGATGGACGACCGCCCGGGCCACCTGCAGTACGACGGGCGCAGAACTTCTTCCAACACCAACGACCTCCGCGGCAAGATCATCCGCATCCGCGTGAAGGAAGACGCCACTTACGAGATCCCCGAGGGCAACCTCTTTAAGGCCACCGATAAAACAAAAGCGGAGATCTATGCCATGGGCACCCGCAACCCTTACCGCATTTCAGTGGACCGTAAGACCAATTACGTTTACTGGGGCGAAGTAGGCCCGGATGCTTCCAACAACGATTCCCTGCGCGGGCCCAGAGGGTACGACGAGATCAACCAGGCCAGAAAAGCAGGTTATTTCGGTTACCCGCTGTTCATTGCGAACAACCAGCCTTACCGCGCTTTCGATTATGAGACCGGCGTTTCCGGCCCCGCATTCGATCCCGCCAAACCGGTCAACAACTCGCGTAACAATACCGGCCTTACCGAGCTGCCGCCGGCAACTTCCGCGTTCATCTGGTATCCTTACGCGAAGTCCGAGGAATTCCCGCTGGTAGGTGCTGGCGGCCGTAATGCAGAAGCCGGCCCCGTGTATTACAGCGAGTTCTATCCCGCTGAAACGCGTTTGCCGGATTATTATAACGGCAAGCTTTTCATCTACGACTGGATCCGCGGCTGGATCATGGCCGTGACCATGGATAAAGACGGCAACTACCAGAAGATGGAACGCTTCATGCCTTCCTCCAAATTCAATGCACCGATAGACATGGAAATGGGCCCTGACGGCAGGTTGTACGTACTCGAATATGGCAACGGCTGGTTCAGCAAAAATGCGGACGCAGGCCTTGCCCGCATCGACTACAACGGCGGCAACCGCGCGCCGAAAGCCACGCTGAAAGTGGACAAGCTCACCGGCGCACTGCCCTTCAAGGTGAAGCTGGAAGCGGAAGGCGCGGTGGACCCCGATGGCGATGCCATTACTTTCCTATGGAACTTCGGCAATGGCAACAAGCTGGAAACAAAAGAGCCTTTTGCTGAATACACTTTCGCCACCGCCGGTGAATACCCCGTGTTCGTGGACGTAACAGACAGCAAGGGCGCCACTTCCCGCACCAAGATGGTGAATGTGTACGCCGGCAACGAAACGCCCGAAGTGAAAGTGAATATCCTGGGCAACCAGCAGTTCTATTTCCCCGGCAGGCAGGTGCGTTACAACGTTAGCGTGACGGACAAGGAAGACGGCAGCACTGCCGCCGGTACGCTGGATGCGGCCAATCTTTACGTAAAAGGCATTTATATGGAAGGAAGGGACAAAGCGGCGATGAGCCAGGGCCACCAGATCATCTCAGGCGCTATCGCAGGAAAGAACATCATGGAATCTTCCGACTGTAAAACCTGCCACAAACCGAATGAGAAATCCATCGGCCCGAGCTTTATGCAGGTGGCTGAAAAATATAAAGCCGATCCCAAATCGCCCGAGTACCTCGCCGACAAGATCATCAAAGGCGGCGGCGGCGTTTGGGGAGAAACGGCAATGAGCGCCCACCCGAATATTTCCAATGCGGAGGCCAAACAGATCGTGGAATACATCTTCTCCCTGGCCGGCGGCGCCAAACAGGAGCCCAGCCTGCCGGTTTCCGGCGCTGTGGATCCTACGATGGGCGGTGAGCTGAAAGACCAGGGCGTATTTTACCTGATGGCTTCTTATACGGATAAAGGCGGTAAGGGCATCCGTCCGATCACCGGCGTTGCCAATGCCGAGCTTCGCAATCCGCGGTTCCAGGCAGGCAACTATGTGAAATCCGATGCCGCGGCCACGGTAGAGATCAACGGTAAAAAACTGTTGATCCCCACTGCTAATTCCTGGACAGCCTACCGCGAAATGGATCTGACGGATGTAACGGCGCTGGAGCTGAGCTACTTCGTACAGGAAGCGCCGCAGTACGGCTATACGGTATCCGCCCACCTGGACGGCCAGAATGGCCAGCAGCTGGGCTCGCCTGTTAACATCGGGGCGGGAGCGGCTT
>CBFHAF010000639.1:0-3269 GCA_965653435.1 uncultured Chitinophaga sp. | reverse complement strand
GCGGTAAATATTCCCTTCCTCACCCGGTACGCCGGGGTATTCCCAATCGATGTCCACCCCGTCCAGTTTGTATTTCCGGATAATGTCCACGGAGGTATGCGCAAAAAGCGCGCGGTTTTCGGGGGTGAGCACGGCGTCGGAGAAGTTTTCGCTCCAGGCCCAGCCGCCGATGGAGATCAATATTTTCAGCTCAGGGTTACGCGCTTTGAGGGCGTTGAGCCTGCGGAAGTTCACGGTGTCGGTGCTTTCGTTGGTCAGCCATGCCTGGCCGTTCTTCACATCCACGAAAGCATAGTTGATATGCGTAAGCTTTTCCACCTCGATGGAATCCGGGTTGGCGATGAGCCCGCGGAACCCGCCCACATATGCGATCACGACGGGCTTTATGGGCGGCCCGGCTTTTATGAAAGCCATGCAGCAAATGAGTAGTAAGATGGCCGCTAAAACGGATGCTGCTTTAGCCGGCATGGATGGGTAACGCATGCCCTAAATATAGTATATTTATGCCCTAAATTCAAGCCTGTGAAATACATCTTCACCCTGGTATGCATCTGCACCGCGCTATGGGCCTGCAACGAGCCGGCCAAAAAGACCGAAGCCCCGAAAACGCCCGTCAAGGCAGCTCCGGCCGGTTTTTATGATGGCCAGCGGATCACAGGGCTTTATATGGGCGATTTCGGCGGAAGCCCCATTTACATCACCATCAATTATGCGAAAGACCGGAACATCGCCGGTTACAATACACATAAAGGCCTCCGCCGCAACCTGAGCGGCGAGCTGGAAAAAGACGGGAACGGCTGGCTGCTGAAGCTGCGCGAGCCGGGCGACCACCCTTTCGACGGGGTGTTCACCATCCGTTTCAACGACAACTTCTCCGAAGGCAAAGGCAACTGGCAGCCGGCACATGCGGATTCGCTGAGCGAAAAAGACTTTGTCCTGAAAAGATATGAGCAGGATAAAAGCGGTAAGGGGCTACAGGGGGGATATTATACCGCCGAACATGCGGACATACTGCTGGAGGACGATGGCAGCTGCGTACTGCAATATTACCCGGAAGTTTCCCCGGGCGTGTATGCGGAACAGTTATTAATCGTCCGCGGCACCTGGAGCAGCAAAGGAGATACCGCGCATGTAAGCTGGCAGCTCAATGAGCAATTCGGGAAAAGGCAATCCACCTTTATCTATTATTCCTCTGCCACAGAAGACGATTATTACGAAGAAAGGCTGGAAGGCGAAGGATTCAAGTTTACCGTTCCCTTATGATGGCGCGCATATTCAGGCTGGCAAGCGCTTTGCTGATCCTGTACGCCGCCTGGCTCATGATCCTGCTCAGCCTGCCGTATACAGCGTTTGAAAAGTACACGGACTTCCTTTTCACCAAACAGCTCGTATATCACATCCATCACTGGCGGATCAGCTTCTACGTGCATGTATTCGTGAGCACCATCGTGCTGCTCACCGGCCTGGTGCAGTTCAGCCCTTATGTTTTAAAGAAACATGTGCGGCTTCACCGGCGTTCCGGCATGGTGTATGCGTTCACCGTGATCGTGCTGAGCGGGCCGACAGGCCTGGTGATGGGGTATTATGCGAATGGCGGCATATATGCAAAAGCCAGCTTCATGTTGCTGGCCGTGCTGTGGATATGGTTCACCCTTTCGGCGGTTATAAAGATCAAAAAGCAGGACTGGCAAGGCCATGCGGCCATGATGATGCGTAGCTACGCCCTTACATTATCTGCACTCACGCTGCGGTTCTATGCGTATATACTCGATGTGCTGAATGTGGATCTGCATCCGCGTACAGCGTAGATCTGGCTGGCCTGGCTCAGCTGGACCATCAACCTGCTGATCGCGGAGATGCTGATCAGGAAAAAAATATTTATTTCGAAGCCAGCGGCATAGATTTCGTCAGGAAACGGCCGTCTTCGCTGATGGCGTATACATCCACTCCCACCTGGTTCTTTTCCGCCAGCTCATTATTCTCAAAACCCGCTTCCGCTGGGTCTTTCTCATAACGGATGGCAAACTTCTTCACTTCTATTTCGCCGTTCTCCCGGAGGGTGGCTTCGCGGAAAACATCGTCCATCAATAGCCTGCCGCCGATCAGCAGCTTTTCTATCAGCTTGCCGTCGTTGTTGAAGCTCACGGCAAAATAGTAAGGCGGTGCGGCTTCATCGAGCATAACATTGCGTACGGCATAACAGAGGGTTTTAAAATTGGGATCGTCCTTTACTTTGCCGATGTAGTAAAACTCCATACCGGTTTCGCGTGAAAATTTATTGTCGCGCATTTCGGGGATGAAGCGTTCGAAATCGTAGGGAATATCGTACAGCGCATTGCTTTCGGCGAATTGATGGTTGAGTTCCACCGGGAGTTTCAGCGGCTGGAACTGCCGTGCAAAGATATTCCAGCTCAGCCTTTCAGGATCACCGGCGCCGCTGAGCGCCAGCTGGATGCGGCCGGCAAAATTGTAAGAGCTTTCGCGGAGCGATTGCAGGTCCTCGTCTTCAAATATTTGCTTAGTATTCGTATAACCGAATTCTATAGCCGCCACCAGGTAGTGGTAGGCGCTGTCTTCATTATCCTCCAGCGAATAAGCGCAGGCGGTATTGTAGAACAGCTTCGACAGCGGTTTGTAACCCAGCGCCTCCGCGATGTTGTAGGCGGCGATGGCTTTGCTGTATTGTTTCACATCCATGAGGGCATTCCCGAACTCATAGTAGGTTTTGGCCTGCGGCACCAGCAGGATGGATGCTTTGAAATGTTTCAGGCTGGCTGCGGCGTCTTTTTTATTACGGAATGTTTCAATGGCCTGCAGGAATATTTTATCGGCTTTGTTGGTATTGCTCACGCCTTCTCCGGCGAAAAGCAGCACGCTGTCTTTGTTCAGCATGTTCTGCTCTGTCAGTGCAAATGCGGCGGGCTGCGATTGCGCGGGTTGTTTGCCATTGTCGCATGCGGCAAGGGAAAGCACGATGATAATCAGGAAAATGTAACGCATATGGCGGTGGTTAAGCGGGGTAAAGATAGTTATATTCAAGAAAATTATTGAGCGTGGGGGATTTTGTAGTTTGGGGAAATGTGCGTAGTTTGCAACTATTAATTAGTTGCAAAACTTTATTGCGAAAACAGGTCGTCATTGCGAGGAGCAGCGGGGAGGGATGTGCAGGAGCTGCGAGGAAGCAATCTCCGGATATTGGAGTACTTCACTTCCCTGAAGGAGATTGCTTCGTCGCCCATCCCACTTTGGCCCGGCTGCTCCTCGCAATG
>CBFHAF010000638.1:0-3274 GCA_965653435.1 uncultured Chitinophaga sp. | reverse complement strand
CCTTTGATCATGAACGGCGCATTCGCGTATTTCACTACCGATAAAGCGCCTTTTCACTTTCCGGGAGTGCATTTCCTGATAGGAGCGGTTTGTGTATTGCTGGGCCTGTTCCTGGCTTACCGGGCAATGACGCGCGCTAAGAACAATCCAGGCATTCCGCTTGAAGCAACTGCGGAAACCTTCAGCCAGGCTGAAAACGCCGGGTAACGTGCCGGTGTTGTAAAATATACCGGCCGGGCAGGTGAACTTCTTCCTGCCCGGCCTTTTTAGTGCTTTTGATCCCGCCGGGAAATTACAGGGATGCAATCATCCAAAAAGTCAAAGCTCCCAGGATAAACGGCAGCAAAAAGAACAGCGCGCTGAGCACCATCCAGGTAAACGGATGCTTGTTCCCGGCGGGATAACAGCTCATTTTTTCTCGCAGCCTGTCCACCGGGAGGCTGTACATTTCTTCCCTCCCAAGGCCGCAGGCCAGAGCATTCCTCATGGTCAGCCCTCTCCTGAACGCCCGTAAAACATGCCGCGGGTAAAAAACGGAGCCCAGCCCCATGGCCCAAAACGCCATCAGCCAGATCACATACACACGTCCCCATCCGCCGGAAGCGATCTCCCATGCGGATACCGCGCTTTCGCCCTTCCAGCTTACACCGTAGCCGGTCACAATATGGTTGATGTCGTGGAGATGGACATTCTTGCGCCTGCCCGCCACGTTCGGGAAGGGCAGGGAAACAAAACCGAATTTTATCCATGCGAACCGCTCATGAATGCCGCCTTCTTCGCCATAGTTGTGCCGGGAGTAGAAGTCCTGCAGAGCCTGGGCCACCGTGGTCATGACTGAACACAGATCAATGCAAATGAAACCATAAAAAGCAGCAGGGCCACGGAAAGCAGTAGCAGCACCGTTTTGAACCAGTACTTTCCCGCTACCCAGACGTAAAACCCGGTCATGAGAATGGTAAGCAGCGGAAAGAAAATATCCGCCTGCAATACATGGAAGTACCGGTATGCCAGGTAAAAGTTCAGTACGCCGGTGAAGATGGCGCCGCTGCTGTGAGTTGCATTAAACCCGATCCAGGATTTCCACATCATCAGTTTATCCGTCAGCACCAGGGGAGCGGTCTTCATTTCCGCCTCCAGCTTTTCGCTGCGCGGATGGAGCGCATTCCTGAAAAAAGTGCCGCGCAGGTGGAGGACGCCCATGATGGCGATGATGGCTGAGCCTGCTTCCCAGAGGTATCTGGCTGTCATGTCTTTCGTTTTAGCCATGCAAAGCTCCGCAAGGAACGGGGCAATTCCATTCACCCGGGTTAATAAATCAGCGGTTCTCCAGTATTCTTTTCCGGATACGGCTGAGGGAAGGGGGCTTTACGCCTACGAACGATGCGATATGATATTGGGAGATGCGCTGCTGCAGGCCGGGATATTCCTCGATGAATTTCTGGTAGCGCTGTTCAGGGGTGTCGGTATAAAAGGACGCCAGGTCCTTTTCGAGCTTTATCAGCACCTTTCCCAGCACCAGCCGCCCGATCCTGTTGCCGGATTCCGTATTGGCGTAGAAGTATTCGAGATCTTCGAAGGAGGCCGCATGCACAACGGTATCCTCCAGCGCCTGCACATTCGTGGAAGAAGGCGACTGCGAGAAAAAGCTCTCATAATTGCAGAGGAACCTTTGTTCCTGTACAAAATAATACGTTCGTTCCTCGCCGTTCTGGTTGATGTAATGGCGCATCAGCCCGGACTCGGTGATGCCGATGTATTTGCAGACCTCGCCTTCCCGGAGGAAAAATTCGCCTTTTTTGTAGTGCTTCAGCTGGAACCGTTCGCGGTAGACCGCCTTATCCGCCTCGCTGATCTGCGTCAGCTGCTGCACCGTATGAATGAAGAAAGGTTCCATCTGCCGGTGAAATTAAGGAATAACCGGCATGTTTGAACCTGTATTCCGGGGGCTTCCGCACGCGTAGAATGGCGTTTCCGCAGCGAATATGGATTTATCCCCGGCGAATATCGATCAGCCCGCGTCAGTAATGCCCGGCGATGTATTTTAGGATCTATAAAAACCTATTGAAAAACGATGAAGATCACCCGGTCCATATTAAAAATTGCTGAGGCTCTCCTGCTCCTTGGCGTATTCGGTTATCTGGCCTACACCATGATCAATTTCGACCATCTCGGCGGCAGGCAGTTCTTCTTTGTTATCCTCATCGCCTCTGTAATGACCAGCATCTTCGGAAAGATCGCAGCCGCCATCATTACTGCTGTTATCGGCATTGCAGGCTGCATCCTTTTGCTGGTGGACAAGGATGATGAGGACGACGACAAGATCATTGAGTCTAAACGAGTATAATATCTGTATTATTCACCCATCAAGCATTGAAAAATGTCTACCTCTGTTATTTTCATCATCATTCTGGTCGCTGTGGCCTATGGTGTATTCATGGTGTTTTACATGAAAAAGATCAAGGGCTCCCGGCAGAAATATGCCGGAGACGATGCCCTGGCGCAGGCGCCGCAAATACAGGAAGAGTTATTAAGGAGCCATTTTGCAGCCATCAAAAAACAGATGCAGGATGCGCCTGTTGATGCTTTTACCCAATGCGCCTATATTACCACAGTAGGCAACAAAGTAAAATCAGCGGCCGTAACGGCGGCTAAAACCGCAGCCTGGGCAATGGTGGGGGTAAAGGCCCGTTATCACGAGGCGGATCACGCGGCTTACCTGGTGCTGAGCGGCGACAGCCTGCATTATCTTTTCTTTGAAGAAGGCGAAGCCAAAGAGCATCTCATCTTCGACCGTTTCCGCCTGCTTAGCGCCAGGGCCGCCGCTATTACCAACGGCGAAAAAGTAACCCGCCTGTCGTCCGTAATGGGCCAGAAGCCCATGAAAATGAGCATGGACATTGATGGCAACCTCACGGATGTGATCTATTATGGCGAAGTACGCCGTCCGCCTGAGTCCGCCCTTTACGGAGAAGGTATCATGAAAATACAGGGCATGGGTGAATTACAGGCAAAATTCGGCTTGATCGGGAGGTATTTCAGGAAGAGATTTTATGAGCAATACCCGCATCTTGCGGCTTGATGTTTCACGGATATATAAAACCCGCGTAAGCCCAATGTTTACGCGGGATTTGCATTTTGTCCGCTTTGCCTGGTCTCGCCAGTTTTGCTATATCTTCATCGGTGAAATTGGGCAAGCAGGTCTAAAAGCGGCTGGTTGGCCACGATGTTGTTCTTTTCGAAGCTGGTAATGACCCTTTTCCCATCTACTCATCGG
>CBFHAF010000637.1:0-3277 GCA_965653435.1 uncultured Chitinophaga sp. | reverse complement strand
AAATTACTAAAAAAGCCAATGTAATATTGTCCTTCTTTAATTACCTGACAGATTTAAGTTTCATGTTCTTCACATAGATCCCTTCCTTCCCATTCTTTCTTTTCTTATACGCCACCAGTATGCCTTCCCTGGTCTGTTCCACAACGGGGAATGCGGCAAATTCGTTTCTGGCGGTAAGGAAATCGCGGGCCAGCGTTCGCCCGTCAGCCGACTTATGCAGGATGCCGATGCGGTTGCCGCTGGTATCGGCCGCTTCGTCCCACACCAGGGCGAGGCCTCCCTTTTCCATAACTGCCAGCTGGGGATGTTTGGCGGTAGGCAGTGCGCTGATATTCTCCTTTTTCGTATAGCTGATGCCGTTGTCGGGGCTTTGGCAATAGAATACGCCTTCGCCGCTTCCCATGGTGAACCATGCAAAGTGGAGGCCATTGGCATTACGTACCATGGCGGGCCCCGTATGAGGGCAGCCGCTGATCGCCCAGTTGTCTGCACTGATGCGCACGGGCTGGGTGAAGGTTTCCCCGCCGTCTTCCGAAAAAATATGGACCATATCCCGGATGCTGTCCTGGATAATATCGCGGAAGGCCGCGTGCAGGCCACCCTGCGCATCTACATAAAGCGCCGTGCGGCAGCACTGGCAAACGGTTTGCACAACGGGCCTTTCACGGTGGAAGCCGGGCGTGGCGCCGGTGGTGGCAATATAAAGGGTGGAGCCTTCCTTTTGATGGAATTTCCGGTTGTCCAGCCAGATGGCCACGGCTTCTCCCGAAGGCAATACGGCCATATCGAAATAACGCTGGTCGTAGCCGGCAGTGTCCTTTACGAGAGGAACGGCAGGCTGCCAGGTGCTGCCGCCGTCCGCGGACAGCGTGTAGAACACTTTGCCCGCGTATTTGTTCCGGGGATCATTGCTTTGCACCCCGTACATGGCTATCACTTCGCCGTTTGGCCTGAAGATCATCTTCGGCATGTTCTCTCCGTGCGGCAGGATGCCCTGCGCAGTAGGAACGGGTTTCCCCGCGGGGAAAGTCTTGCCGCCGTCCGGCGAAACGGCATAGTAAAGCATGCCTGTTTCTTCGCCTGCCTGTTGCTCCACCCAGCTCAGTACAAGCCTGCCGGAAGCATCGCGGGTAAGATAGGTGCAGGATGCATTGCGCGTGGTATCAGACACCAGGCGTTCGTCGCTGCCAGCCATCTGCCCGCCCCGGCAGGCTGCCAGGAATATTATGAATACGAAAACAAGGTTTTTCATCAGTTCTTTTGCTTGCAGGTGAATGTATATGCCACGCCAAAGTTGAAGGTCCTGGCCGGGCCGGGGCGGTAACTTTTGCCGAAAGCATTCTTGTCCACAGTGGTGGCGTGCATCGCATCCGTTATGTTCCGGCAGTTCACCCAGCACTCAAACCCGCCCAGCGCATATCCTACCCGGGCATTGAGCAGCTCGTAGCCGCCGTATTCTTCCGTGTTGGCAGGATCCATGAAATACTTGCCCACATGCTGCCACTCCACCCCTGCACGGAACCCTTTGAAGAACGGGGGCTTGTAGGTGATCTCCGTATTGGTGATCACTTCAGGCGCTCCGTTCATGCGGTTGCCGCCGTATTGTTTCCCTTTGTCTTCATACTCAATGAACTCATGCTTCGCATAAGTGCCGCCGGTACGGAAAAACAACGAAGGAACAGGCGTATACCGCAGGTTCCATTCTACGCCGCTGTGCCGGGTTTTACCGGCATTGCGGTTCTCAGACGAATTGTCCGCCAGCCTGACGCTCACGATCTCGTTGGCGCCATCCATGCGGTAAACGCTCGCATCCACGTAACCTTTGCCTGCCGCAAAAGCAAACCAGCCTCCAGCTTCGTAGTTGTTGTAGGTGGCGGGCCTGAGCACGGGCACTTTCACGCCGCGGTACAGTTCTGAGATATTAGGCGGAGCAAACCCCACGCTGTAATTGGCATACAGCCCGCGGTCGCGGCCGAAATCGTAAGTAAGCCCCAGCTTGGGAGACCATGCCTTGAAATGATTGCGTTCGTCCGGCGATCCTGTAAAGGCGGAAGGAGGAAGGTGATTATCGAAGTTGTAATCCATGCGGTCGTAACGCAATGCTGCAACAAGCTTCAGGCGGTCCAACGGGCTCATTTGAGCCTGTATGTAAGCGGCAGTGTTCAGCAGGCCGGCGCGGTAATCCGTCAATACCGAGTCGGTGGGCGTGTAGCCGGTGAAGTAACCTTCCGCATCACGGTCCACATCTATGTATTCAGCGAAATAAGAAGCAGGGCTGTAATCCAGGCTTACGCCTGCGATAAGGGATGCCTGCTTCCAGCCGAATTCTTTTTTGTGCTGTACCAGCATGCCGTAACTGTTGAACTGATCGCTGTTGATCTCACCTCTCGCTTTCAGGGGATCTGCCGTTGTCTTGATGGCGTAGAATGGGTTCTGGCCTATTTCATTGTTACGGTAAAAGACAGTGAAATTCGTGCTGTTCCTGTTGTTCCAGGCATGCTCCAGCGTGCTTCTTACGCGGAATGCTTCCACCAGGCGGTAGGAAAAAGTGTGAAAGCTTTTATAGTTGCGCGAGAAAAAATTAGCGCTGTCCACACCGCCGGTCTGATCGGTTTTATAATCCACGTACGATACGGCGTTCGTCCAGGTATTACGGTCGTTGATCCTGTACACTCCTTTGAGCGTGAGGGCCAGCTTGCGGAAATCGCTATGCTCCATGTAACCGTTGCGCTGGTCCGCATAATAACCGCCCACGAGCAGGCCCAGCCTGCCATTAGTGGAGGACAGCGTGAAGTCGGTCCGTTTGTATCCCTGGTCGCTCATTTCCGCCTGGATGCGCGCGGTGGGCAACAGGCTGGGTGAAGCGGTGATGAAGTTCACAGCGCCTCCTACGGCTTCGCTGCCGTAAAGGGAAGACGCGGGGCCACGGATCACTTCTATCGTTTTCAACGCCGCCATATTGATCTCGATGAGCGCGTTGTGATTGAAGTCGCCGGTGGTGCGGATCGGGATGCCATCTTCCAGGTAAAGGAAAAGGCTGCGGTAGCCGATGGGCTGGCGGATAGCCATGGTATGCTGTTCGTTGCCGAGGTCTGCCATATACACGCCGCTTACTTTGTTCAGCACCTGTTCCAGTGAGGTGGCTTTCGTTTCGCGGATCATTTGTGTGGATATGCTGCTGATGGCCACCGGAGCGTCTGTGCGGTTTTGTTTGTCGCGCCCGGCAGAGACGATCACTTCATTCAGGCGGGTGCTGACCGGTTCGAGGTAAATGGTC
>CBFHAF010000636.1:0-3278 GCA_965653435.1 uncultured Chitinophaga sp. | reverse complement strand
GGATTTCCTGCCGGATGAAAGGCTGAAAAATACCATCACCCAATATACCCTGCTCCTGAACCGTGCGCTGGGCTATGATTTTAATACCGTTGAATTTGCCGTGAAAGACGGCGTGCCCTATGCCATCGACTTTTGCAACCCCGCCCCCGACGCAGACCTTCATTCCGTTGGCGAAACCAACTTTGAATGGGTGGTGGAGCATGCCGCCCGTTACGCCATAGAAAGGGCCACGGAACAGGAAAACGGCAAAGACAACCTTACCTGGGGCACCTGGCTGAAACAGGCCGTGCAGCAGGATCGCAAATAATTACGAACTTCACCGCAGAAACGCATGATAAGACATGAATTACGGAGCCTTTACACTCGGAATTGAAGAAGAATACATGGTTATGGACCCGCAAACGCGGGAACTGCGCTCGCACGAACAAAAAATCGTGGAGCAGGCGCAAAAAGTGATCAAGGATAAAGTAAAAGCTGAAATGCACCAGGCCGTGGTGGAAGTAGGCACACAGATATGCGCCAACATCGAAGAAGCTTACCAGGATGTGCTGCTGCTGCGCAAAACCATCACGCAGATCGCGGGAGAGCTGGGGTTCAGCATCGGCGCGGCCGGCACGCACCCTTTCTCGAAATGGGAAAAACAGCTCATCACAGACCACCCGCGGTACTTCGAGCTGGTCAATGAAATGCAGGATGCGGCCCGCTCCAACCTCATTTTCGGCCTGCATGTGCACGTAGGTATGGAGAACCGCGAAATGGCGCTGCACATAGCCAACAGCGTACGGTATTTCCTGCCGCACGTCTTTGCGCTCAGCACCAACTCCCCCTTCTGGGAAGGCCGCAACACCGGCTTCAAATCCTTCCGCACCAAGGTGTTCGACAAATTCCCCCGCACCGGCATCCCCGATTATTTCACCAGCATCGAAGAATACGACAACTTCATCAAGCTGCTGGTAAAAACGAATTGCATAGACAATGCGAAGAAAGTGTGGTGGGACCTCCGGGTGCATCCTTTCTTCAATACCGTGGAGTTCCGCATCTGCGACGTGCCGCTCACCCTCCAGGAAACCATCACGCTCACAGCGCTGTTCCAGGCCATTTGCGTGAAGATCTATAAGCTGCGCACGCAGAACCTCAACTTCATTATTTACAACCGCGCGCTGGTGAACGAGAACAAATGGCGCGCATCACGGTATGGCATAGACGGGAACCTGATCGATTTCGGGAAGGAAATGGAAGTGAACACCCGCGCGCTGATCTACGAGCTGCTGGATTTCGTGGACGATGTGCTGGACGACCTCGGCACCCGCTCCACCGTGGTGGACGGCGTGAACAGGATACTGGCGGAAGGCACCGGCGCGGACAAACAGCTCAAAATATACGAAGAAAACAACGGCGACCTGGTGAAAGTGGTGGATTATATACAATCGCGGTTTCTGCCGTAATTTTGTAGTGCGGTCATCCGGTTCCTTAAACGGCCGCCGGTGCTGTTATTGCGGCACGTCATTACACAAGCCGTCATGGCGTTATTGCGGAAACGTCGTGCCACGAGTCCGTCATTGCGGGGAGCGAAGGGGGGCGTGCAGGAGCCGCGACGAAGCAATCCCCGTATTTGGCGCATATCCTACTTTAATGGGGGAGATTGCTTCGCCGCCCAACCGTAAGGGCCGCGCTGCGTCTCGCAATGACGGGCACATAAATAACACCGAAGGTGCCATTTGATAATTGAAAAGATATCATGGACAAATGAAGATAGCAATACTGGATATGTACGACGGCGTTCCCAACGAGGGCATGCGCTGCATACGGGAGCTGCTGATGCAATTCGCGGAAGCGGCGCAGGTGCCTTTGCAGATCAATGAATTTGATGTGCGGGGGCTGCGGCAGGTGCCCGACCTGCAGTACGACGTATATATCTCCACAGGCGGGCCCGGCAGTCCTGTAGACAGTGAGGGCAGCGAATGGGAAAAGGCCTATTTCCGCTGGCTGAACGGCGTGCTGGAATGGAATGAAAGGCCCGGGAGCCGGAAAAAACACGTCTTCCTCATTTGCCATTCCTTCCAGGTGGTGTGCCGGCATTTCCAGCTGGGAACGGTTTGCCGCCGGCGGTCTCCCGCATTCGGCGTATTCCCCGTTCACAAAACCCAGGCCGGCGAAACAGAGCCCGTCTTCATCGGCCTGCCCGATCCGTATTTCATAGTGGATAGCCGCAACTGGCAAGTGATTGAGCCGGACGAAACAAAGCTGGCCGCGATGGGCGCCGAAGTGCTGGCCATCGAAAAAGAAAGGCCGCATGTGCCGCTCGAAAGGGCGACCATGGCCATCCGCTTCAACCCGTATATGCTGGGCACTCAGTTTCATCCCGAAGCCGATGCGCCCGGCATGCGCAAATACCTGCTTACGCCCGCTAAAAAACAACGCATCGTGGAAGAGCACGGGCGCGAAAAATTCGATAACATGCTGGAACTGCTCACCGAGCCGGACAAGATCCTGCTCACGCACAACACGCTGCTGCCCAACTTCCTGGAAGAGGCCCTGGCGTACCAGTTCTCCCAAACCAGACCGTCATGATCCCCGGAATACGACAGGCTTATAACCAGCAATTCTCACCCGCCAGGTATGCGGACCTCCTGGCAAGCCTGACATTGGAAACCGGCGTCACGCCTGCTTTCAGGGTAGCGGAAACGCCGGTGTTCGTTCCGAAAGAATTACAGGAACAGCTGCTGGCCGCAGGGGATGCGGTGATAAGCACCCTTCTCCGGCCAGACCTGCTCAGCCTCACCGAAGCCTCCATACCGGCCGGGCAGCTGGTGCCGAAAGAAAATCATCACCCCCAGTTCATCATCATCGATTTTGCCGTAACCCGCAACGAAGCGGGCGGGCTTGCCCCGCAACTCATAGAGCTGCAGGGCTTCCCAAGCCTGTTCGGTTTCCAGGAACTGCTGGCCAGGCAATACCGCCGGTATATGCCCGTACCGGAGGCCTTCTCCACTTTCGGCCCCGGGCTGGACAGGCAGGGTTACGCGGAGCTGCTGCGCCGGTGCATACTCGGCACACATCAGCCCGCCAATGTGATATTGCTGGAAGTGCTGCCGCAGGAACAGAAAACGCTCATCGATTTTGTATGCACCGAGGCCATGCTGGGCATCCCGGCCGTTTGCGTATCGGAACTGGTACAGGAAGGGAAAAAGCTCGTCTACATAAAAGATGGTGAAAAGGTGCGCGTACAGCGGATCTACAACCGCCTGATATTCGAGGACCTGGCGAAATACAAAGAG
>CBFHAF010000635.1:0-3281 GCA_965653435.1 uncultured Chitinophaga sp. | reverse complement strand
TCCATCTGCCACAGACCCGAGATCATTGCCCGGCGGCATTCCCGCATCGGATTATTTTATTGAGTCCGGCAATTTCTTCAGGCTGAACAACCTCACGATCGGTTATACATTGCCGAAGGCTATGCTGGAACGCATAAAGTTTGAGCGGCTGAGGATATACCTTACCTCTCAGAACCTATTCACCGTGAAAAAGTTCACCGGCTTCTCGCCCGAGCTGGTGGCCGGCCAGGCAAGGAGGGATGGTTTCCTGTCCACACAAAACAGCACCAGCCCGCTGGAAGCAGGCATAGAGCTGAACCCGTACCCGACCACCAAAACATTCGCGATAGGATTGAACGTAACATTTTAAATGCAGCAACATGAAAAAGACGATCTATATACCCCTGTTGATGATAACACTGCTGCTCGTGTACGCGGGCTGCGGGAAAGGTTTCCTGGATATTCCTCCCCAGGGCAGGGTGACCGAAGAAGAAATACGCACCAATCCCACCGCCGCCATCGACCTTGCCAACGGCGTGTACAACGTAATGTGGCTGGGCGGATTCGGGCCCGATGTGCATGGCCTTCAATTTATCAACATCACCAGCATAGTGAGCGACGATGCGGACAAAGGCAGCACCCCGCAGGATTACGGCCCTTCGCTTGAAATTGACAATTTCGCATATACTCCTTCTAACCCGATAGTGGCCAATTTCTGGACAGGCTATTACCAGGCCATCGCGCGCGCCAATCAGGCGCTGGACAAGCTGCCTTTGAGCCCGTTGGGCGATGTGGACAAGAACAGGCTGATCGGGGAAGTGCGTTTCCTGCGCGCGTATTTTTATTTCAATCTCGTACGCACCTATGGCGGCGTACCGAAGATAGACAGGGTGCCCACGCCTGAAGAAGCCAATTCGGATGCATTCCAGACGCGTGCTTCGGCGGCGGATATTTACGCGCTTATTATCGAAGACCTGCAGTTTGCCGTGGCTAACCTTCCGCTCAAAGGCGCAACACCTGTAGGCCGCATTACCAAAGGCGCCGCGCAGATGCTGCTGGGGAAAGTATATCTCTACCAGAAGAACTGGCAGCAAAGCTTCAACCTGAGCCAGGAAGTGATCAACTCCGGCCTGTACGATACGCTTTCCAACTATGCGAACATCTGGCGCGCGGTTGGCGCCAATTCCATTGAATCTATTTTTGAAGTGCAGACAGGTACCAATGCCGCCTGTAATTCCGCTATCGAGCTGTATGCCAACAGCCAGGGCATCCGTGCAAGAAAAGGCTGGTCAGATTTCGGATTCGGTTTCAACAACCCCTCCGCTAACCTGGTGGCAGCTTACGAGCCGGGCGACAAACGGAAAGACGCGACCATCATCACCATCCAGCCGAACGGCACCGTGTTGTGGGACGGCTTCCGCGTTCCCAGCCGCGATTCCGTGGAAAACGACCGGTATAACTACAAAGCATACCACAGCCGCACACAGGAACCTTATTGCGGCAGTCCTGACCGTACGCCCAAGAACCTGCGCGTGCTGCGTTACGGCGAATTATTATTGCAATACGCCGAAGCAGCCAACGAGCTGGGCAATACCGGAGAAGCACTGGCCAAGCTGAACATTGTGCGCCGGCGCGCCGGGCTGCCACCGGCTGTTTCAGGCGGGCAGGCGGACCTGCGGCAGAAAATATGGAAAGAAAGGAGAGTGGAGCTGGCCATGGAGCACGACCGTTTCTGGGACCTCGTGCGCACCGGCCGTGCAGGCGTGGTAATGCGTGCAAGCGGGAAAAATTTCGTGGATAACAAAAACGAGCTATTCCCCATCCCGCAGGACCAGATACAGCTGAGCAACAACCGCCTCACGCAAAACCCGGGATACAACTGATCGCAGGATGAAAGGAAAACAGTAATTTGAATCAACAATCCGTTATATGATACGAAGCCTGATCTGCATTATTTGCTGTACCATATTGATGCTGCCGGCAACGGCGCAAAAGAAGAAACAGATCCCCCGGCCACAGCTGGGGGACTCTGCTTTGCTCACGCTCGTGCAGCAACGCACCTTCGGTTATTTCTGGAAATTCGCCCATCCCGTTTCGGGCCTCGCACCGGAACGCACCGCCACGCCCGAAGTGGTGACCGTTGGCGGTTCCGGTTTCGGTGTGATGGCGATACTCGTGGGCATCGAAAGAAAATTCATTACAAGGGAGCAGGGGCTGGACCGGCTGCTGAAGATCGTGAACTTCATGTATAAAGCGGACCACTACCATGGCGTGTGGCCGCACTGGTTAGACGGCGCTACCGGCAAAACGGTTCCCTTCAGCCGGAGAGACGACGGCGGCGACCTGGTGGAATCCGCTTTCATGTGGCAGGGCCTGCTGTGCGTGCGGCAGTACTTCACCGGCAACACGCCGAAAGAACAGGAACTGCGCAACAAAATAACCTGGATGTGGGGCGAAACCGAATGGAACTGGTACACACAAGGTGGGCAGGACGTTCTGTACTGGCACTGGAGCCCGAACAACGGATGGGCCATGAACCACCAGATACGCGGATGGAATGAATGCCTTATCGCGTATGTGCTGGCAGCTTCTTCACCCAATTATCCCATCTCTCCGAAAGTTTATCACAACGGCTGGGCAGTGAGCACATTCTTTTCCACCAACCGGGAATATTACGGCATTAAATTACCGCTGGGATTTCCATACGGCGGCCCGCTTTTCTTTGCGCATTATTCCTTCCTCGGTCTGGACCCTCGCGGGTTGAAAGATCAGTATGCCGATTATTGGGAACAGAATAAAAACCACACGCTCATCAACCGCCAGTACTGCATAGAGAACCCAAAGAAGTTCAAAGGCTACAGCGCGGACTGCTGGGGGCTTACCGCCAGCGATAACCATGAGTTTTATAACGCGCATTCACCCACCAACGACCTCGGCGTGATCACGCCCACGGCGGCTTTATCGTCATTTCCCTACACGCCGGAATACTCCATGCAGGCGCTGAAATATTTTTATAATAAAGTGGGTGACCGGCTTTGGGGCGAATACGGATTTTATGACGCCTTCAACGAAACCGTCAATTGGTTTGACTATCAGTACCTCGCTATCGACCAGGGGCCGATCGTGGTGATGATAGAAAACTATCGGAGCGGGCTGCTGTGGCGGCTTTTCATGAGCTGCCCGGAAATAAAAATCGGCTTGAAAAAGCTCGGGTTCACCAGTCCTTCCATCTGACCCGTTTCCCGGATGTGAAATCAATACTAACAAAAGTGAAAAAAATGTTTCGTAATCTGCAACCGATT
>CBFHAF010000634.1:0-3290 GCA_965653435.1 uncultured Chitinophaga sp. | reverse complement strand
TCAGGTATCCACATGAAAAAACCGGTTTTTTTGACCGTACTTTGCAAAAATTTTCCGCGGGTACTACAACACGTTCTACACCGGAGATTCCCCTCATTTTATTACGTTTCAATCCATTATGAACATTTTACTGTTAGGTAGCGGCGGCCGGGAACATGCCCTGGCCTGGAAAATGACACAAAGCCCGGCTTGCACCAGGCTGTTCATTGCCCCCGGCAATGCCGGCACGGCTCAGCACGGAACCAATGTGAACATCGGTGTGAGCGATTTTGCGGCCATCCGCAGCTTTTGCCTGGACAATGAGATCGCCATGGTGGTGCCCGGTTCCGAAGAGCCGCTGGTGAACGGCATTTACGATTATTTCAAGCAGGATGAGGCTTTGCAGCATATCCCCGTGATAGGCCCTTCCGTGGAAGGCGCCAAGCTGGAAGGCAGCAAGGCTTTCGCCAAGGAGTTCATGCTCCGGCATAATATACCCACCGCGGCTTACCGCGAGTTCAGCGCCGATAATTTCGAAGAAGGCGTGGCTTACCTGCGGCAGCATTCGCTGCCTATCGTGCTGAAGGCTGACGGCCTGGCCGCCGGCAAAGGCGTGGTGATCACCTCGGACCATGAGGAGGCGGTAAAGGAATTCGGCGAGATGATCAAATCCGCCAAGTTTGGCGACGCGGGCCGGAAAGTAGTGGTAGAGCAGTTCCTTACCGGCATCGAATGCTCCGTGTTCGTGCTCACGGACGGGAAAAACTACCTGCTGCTGCCCGTAGCAAAGGATTACAAGCGCATCGGCGAAGGCGATACCGGCCTCAATACCGGCGGCATGGGGGCAGTGTCCCCGGTGCCGTTTGCAGACGGGGCTTTTATGAAACAAGTGGAAGAACAGGTGATCCGCCCCACCGTGGAAGGCCTTGCAGCTGAGAACATCGTGTACCAGGGTTTTATCTTCTTCGGCCTTATCAGCGTGAACGGCGCTCCGTATGTGATCGAATACAACTGCCGCATGGGCGACCCTGAAACGGAAGTGGTGATGCCGCGCCTGCAGAACGACCTGCTGGAGCTGTTTGCAGCCGTACCGGGCCGGCAGCTGGACAAGCTGCAGGTCTACGAGGATCCGCGGGCAGCCACCACCGTTATGCTGGTGAGCGGCGGTTACCCTGAAGCGTATGAGAAAGGGATGGAGATCACCGGGATTCCGGCCCCTGCCAGGGATCAGCTGGTGTTTCACGCAGGCACGAAAGCCGAGGGAGACAAGGTGCTCACGAACGGAGGCAGAGTGCTGGCAATCACATCTTTGGCAAGCGATTTGCAGCTGGCACTTGCCCATTCAAAACAGACGGCGGAGCGTATATCGTTCGGGGGTAAGTATTACAGGCGGGACATCGGCTTTGAATTTGTCAGTTAGGGGACTTCTACCGGGTTCAGGCATAACGAAAATATGCATAAAGCATTTCTTTCATTTATTTCTGTATATCTGTTGAATAATCCAATAATTGTCTCGTATATTCGTTAGAATTATTCATTTTTGCATTCAAATATTTTTGACCGTATCAAACAATGGGCTTCTTTAACTTTTTAACTCAGGAGATTGCAATAGACCTTGGAACCGCCAATACGCTGATCATTCATAATGATTCGGTGGTTGTGGACGAACCTTCCATTGTGGCTATAGAACGCGCCAGTGGCAAGATCGTTGCTGTGGGCAAGAAGGCGATGATGATGCACGAGAAAACGCATGAATACCTGCGCACGATCCGTCCCCTGAAAGACGGTGTGATCGCGGATTTCAATGCTGCAGAGGGTATGCTCCGCGAGCTTATCAAAATGGTGTATCCGAAGAAGCCGTTATTTGCGCCCAGCTGGAAAATGGTGATCTGCATCCCTTCCAGCATCACGGAAGTGGAAAAGCGCGCCGTACGCGACTCTGCCGAACAGGCGGGCGCCAAGGAAGTATATCTCATTCACGAACCAATGGCAGCCGCCCTTGGTATTGGCATAGACGTAGAAGAACCGGTAGGTAACATGATCATCGATATCGGAGGCGGTACCACCGGTATCTCCGTGATCGCGCTGGCCGGTATCGTGTGCGACCAGAGTATCCGCATCGCGGGCGACGAGTTCACCGCGGATATCATGGAAGCCCTGCGCCGCTACCACTCCCTGCTGATCGGTGAAAGGACCGCCGAGCAGATCAAGATCGGCATCGGTTCCGCCCTGAAGGAGCTGGACAATCCGCCGGACGACATTCCCGTGAACGGGCGCGACCTGGTGACCGGCATTCCGAAACAGATCATGGTATCGTACCAGGAAATAGCCGAGGCCCTCGACAAATCCATCTTCAAAATAGAAGAGGCCATCCTGAAAGCGCTGGAAACAACTCCTCCGGAACTGGCAGCGGATATTTACCGCCGCGGCCTTTACCTTACCGGTGGCGGTGCACTGCTGCGCGGGCTGGACAAGCGCCTCAGCCAGAAGATCAAGCTGCCCGTGCACGTTGCTGACGACCCGCTGCGCGCCGTGGTAAGAGGTACCGGTATTGCCCTGAAACATATTGGCAAATATCCTTTCCTGATGCAATAAAATCTTTACACCCCGGTTGGCCCAGGCCCGCCGGGGTGAAATAAAATACGGAATCCTTAGACTCGTATCCAGTGCGCAATCTGATCATTTTTTTAAGGCGGTACTTCAACTTCTTTCTGTTTCTGCTGCTGGAAGTGATCTGCTTTGTTTTCGTATTCAAGACCAACAACCACCAGCGTGCGGTATACCTCAACTCCGCCAACGGCGTAAGCGGAAAGCTCTACACGAAATACAACGACGTTCAGTATTATTTCCATCTTAAAGCCACCAACGACAGCCTGGTGAAAGAGAACCTGCGCCTGCACAACGAGCTGGCCAGCAGCTTCGACATCAGGGACACTTCCGCCGTTATTGTGCACGATACACTCCGTAAGTTCAGCAACGATACCGCCCGCAAGCTGCTCAGCACCGAAGTGCGCAAGTTCCTCTACCGCGAGGCCAAAGTGATCAATAACTCCGTGAATAACGAGATCAATACCATCACCATCCGCCGCGGCAGCAAAGACGGCGTGCGCCCGAACATGGGCGTGGTAGGGCCTAACGGCGTGGTAGGCGTAGTGCGCAGCGTGAGCGAGAACTATGCCGTTGTGATCTCCCTGCTCTATAAAAGCCGCGGCACCGGCAACACCTCCAACTTCGGGGTCAGCGCCCGCCTGCGCAGCTCCGGCGAAACGGGCACCGTGGGCTGGGATGGCATGAATGCCGGGTATGTGCAG
>CBFHAF010000633.1:0-3293 GCA_965653435.1 uncultured Chitinophaga sp. | reverse complement strand
TTCATGTCATGCGGCGCAAAGAAGGAAACCTGCCAGGCATTGGCTTCCCGGTACATGTATTCATAGTATGGGTACTGCGGGTTAAAATTCTGTATCCATTCTCCGTTCTCCAGCCTGCCCCGCATAAAGCGGGTAGAAGGGTCGAACATGTTCTTATAGTTTTGGGAACGGGCCATCAGTATACGGTAGTTGGCCGTATCTCCCAGTTTTTTGGCCATCTGCGCGAGGGAATAATCATCGTATGAATATTCCAGCGTTTTGGAAACGCCCGCCTTTGCTTTGGTTTCTACGTGCGGGTTCGGAATATCCGGGTCCGAAATATAGCCTTTCTCGATGTATTCGCGGATATGCGGGCGTGCACCGCCTGCCGCGTTCGCATTCTTCAGCAATATCTCGTAAGTGCCTTTCACGTCAAAATCATCCATCCCGCGCAGGTATGCGCCGGCAATGGTGGAAGCGCCGTGATCGCCGTGGAAGAACGTGGGAATGAATCCTTTTTTATCCCCTACGTCTTTCATCGATTTGATCACGTCCAGCGCAACGCGGGGAGAAATAAGGCTCAGCAGCACATCCTTGTTGCGGTAGGTATCCCACAGGGAAGGCTCCGTGTAATAATTAAATCCCGCCTTCGCCACTTTCCTCGTTGCATCAGTAAATTCCCCGTTCACATCGCTGCGCAGGGCGGGCCAGAGGAATGAGCGGTACAGGCAGGAATAGAACATCTCCTTTTGTTGGGGAGTGCCGCCCTTTACCTGTATGGACGACAGCAGCGTTTCCCAGGTACGGGTGGCTTCGTTGCGCACCTGGCTGAAGGTTTTGCCGCCGATCTCCTGTTCAAGGTTCTGTTTTGCATTTTCCGTGCTTACGAACGACAAACCGATCTTCAGCTCTACCGGCCCTTTGCGGCCGTCCTTCAAATACACCGTGGCTGAGCCCGTGCGCTGGCCTTCCTCCTTCTTTCCCAGCTTTTCGATCTCCGTGTTCAGGACGGCGTAGAAATAGATCCGCTCTCCCGCCTGCTGGTAGCCTTGCAGCCCGGAAGTTCCTTGTTGTTCTATATGCCAGCCGGATACCCGGTTGTTGGCCCGGCCCAGGTCGAACAGTATCTGCCTGTTTTTCCCATCCTGGTATTCATACTGATGAAAACCGCACCTGAGCGTGGAGGTGAGGTTTACGTTCACTTTGTAATCTTCAAGATACACCTGGTAAAACCCCGGCGCGGCGCTTTCTTTTTTATGCGAGAACCATGAGCCCCGCTTCTCTCCCGGGGTTGAAACCGGCAGGATGGGAATATTGCAGAGGTTCCAGTGGCCTTTGTTCGTATGCGTGAAGCCGTAAATAACGGAGTCCTCGTACTCGTACCCCGCGCCTGAGCCGTATTCGGTGATGGGGCTCAGCTGCACCATGGCATTGGGCAGTGAGCTGCCGGGAAATGTAAGCCCGGCCCAGGACCGCCAGCCTTCCGGCAATTTGTAGCCCAGTATTTTCGGATCAGTGAGTGGCGCGGTGCCGATGAAGGTGTTCACATACTTTGTATAAACCGGCCCGGGCTGGCCTTTTCCTGCAACGGCTGCAAATATCAGCGCTATAAAGACCGGCAGGGCTTTGACGTGGTATCTCATTATTGTGAAGGAATTTCGTTAGCGGCTTTCTGAGCTGTTAAAAGTACTACTAAATCGATATAGTTCATAGTCTGCACCGAAATTGATAAAATAGCGTATCTTTTCCCAACCATGTATTTCACCAGCCTGCCAGACCATACAAGGCCCGGGTTCGACGAAGCGCTGCATTTCAGCAGGTTCAAACAACACAACATCGTCTTTAACGCCCGCAGCCGCTTCAGCCACTGCGACGATCATGTGGGCTGCCTTTCATTCAAGACCGTGCTGAGCGGGGAAGAATGGTACGGCATCAACAACCGCCGGCTCGCCGTCAGGCCCGGCCAGTTCCTTATATTGAACGATGACCAGCATTATTCCTGCCATATCGACGAGGAAGTGCATGCACAGGTATTCTCCATATTTTTCAAAAAAGATTTTGCCTCCTCCGTGTTCCGCGATGCGCTCCAGCGCGAAGAAACCTTGCTGGACGATCCGCTGGAAAGGGGCCATACCCTTGAATTCTTCCAGACGCTGAACGACATTGCACCGCCGCTGCAAACACAGATAGGCAGCCTTATCGCCAAACTGGACAGCGAAGGCTACAATGCCGCCGCAGTAGACGAGCACCTGGTTTTCCTCCTGCATTCCCTCATCAGCGCACACAGATCGGAAGCGGGCAGGGCGAAGGGCGTGAATGCCCTGAAGGCGGGCACCAGGATGGAAATATACAAGAGGCTGTGCATCGCCCGGGATATTTTGCACTCTTCTTACATGGATAACCCCGGGCTGGAGCTTCTCAGCAACCTGGCCTGTTTGTCCGTGCCGCAGCTGGTGCGGCAATTCAAAGCCGTATTCCATACCACTCCCCACCAATATCTTATCCGCATCAGGCTCAAACGGGCCGCCGAGCTGCTGAAACAAACCGGCAAACCAGTGCATGAAATAGCCTGGCTTTGCGGGTTTGAGAATACCAGCGCTTTCTGCCGCGCATTTAAGTCGGAATTCGGAATGCAACCACAGGGCTTCAGAAAGCAGCGCTGATAAATTGAGCATTTTTGCACATCCCGGCTTCCTCCGGGCAACTAATTTTAATCTTCACAAGTTGAACCGATTAAAATCTGAAAGTTGAAAAAAATCATTGCCATTCCCGCTCTTTTGTTGTTTTCCTGTTTTGCCCATGCGCAGGAAAAGCCTATTCCGCTTTATCAGAATATTCCCAACGCGAAGCCCGCGCCGGCAGATTACATGGAATATACAGACAGCATTGGCCTCACGCATAACGTGACGAGCCCTACCCTTACGCCTTACCTGCCGGAAAAAGGTATGCGCACCGGCACCGCGGTGATCATTTGCCCCGGCGGCGGATACGCCGTGTTGCCCGCGGCGGAAAAAAGCGAAGCCGTTGCAAAGGAATTCAACAAGATCGGGATAGCCGCTTTTGTGCTGAAATACCGCCTGCCGCACGATGCTATCATGAAAGACAAAACCACCGGCCCGTTGCAGGATGCGCAAACGGCTCTGCTGCTGGTGCGCAGGCGCGCAGCAGAATGGGGCATCCGCACGGATAAGATCGGTTTCATTGGTTTTTCCGCGGGTGGGCACCTGGCTTCCACGGCGGGCACGCATTTCGAAAAACCCGTTATCGAAAATAAAGACCAGGTGAGCCTTCGTCCCGATTTCATGCTGCTGGTT
>CBFHAF010000632.1:0-3297 GCA_965653435.1 uncultured Chitinophaga sp. | reverse complement strand
GTGCCGGGCTGCCGTTTTTGACCATATCCTATTGTACGTCCACTTTGCGGCTTGCTGTTGTTTGCCGGGCTTCCGCCTTTTTAGGCACTGTAAGCCGCAGCACGCCGTCTGTATACACCGCGTTGATCTTATCCGCAATTACACTGTCGGGCAAATCGAAAGAGCGGGAAAAACTGCTGTAGTTGTATTCCTGCTTCGTGATTTTTTTACCTTTTTCTTCTGCGGACGATTCTTTTTCTGCGCTGATGACCAGCTGGCTGTCGCTCACGTCAATTTTAAAGTCTTCCTTTTTCATGCCGGGCGCTGCCATGGAAATGCTGAAATGGTCTTTTTCTTCCGTGATGTTCACTGCGGGAACCGTCAGGAAAGGGGATGTTCTTTTACCGTTAAAATCCGGCCAGCCGGGGAAAAATTCATCCCAAAGCGAAGGGAGCAGGCTGGCTGCTTTGGATAACGAAAGTGTTTGCATCTTTTTAAGGATTTAAGATGATGGAATAAAATTTACAGAACGAATCTATCCAAATTCAACGCCCCGGAATATGACGGAAGGCAATGCCGGTTATGACTGTAATTAGCGGCGGCACGGGCCGGCGCATGATCAGGCTCATATTATGCAGAACGCGCGTCATCGGCTGTTCGGCGGCTGCTGGCTACCTTTCAAAAAAAAATAAGATGGAAAAGACAATACTTGTGGTTTTTGGGCGGAACTGGGCCGAAAATGTTGCGGAATTTGCCTGTTACCTTTCTTCAACCAGCAATACCAGGCTTACCGGCATTTTCCTGGAAGAACCGGAATATTCGGAAATTCCCGGGGTTAAATTTACAGGCGGGGTGCCTTACCTGGAATCCATCGTGGCAACCGGCATTCCGGGGTACAGGGAGAACCGGCAAAAAACAGACCGCAACATAGAGAGCTTCCAGCGCTTCTGTGAGAAAAAAGTGACCGTTGCAATCGCAAGGCGGATGTCCGCAGGCGAATTGCACCGGCTGATAGATGAAACGAGGTTTGCCGACATACTGGTCATCGATCCTTCGGCATCTACCCTTGAAACGGAAGATGTTCCTTCGGGCATAGTGCAGACGATATTGCACCAGGCGCATTGCCCGGTTATTATCGCGCCCAGGGTGTTCAAGGTGCCGGAGGAAGTAGTGTTCTGTTACGACAGCAGCCCTTCTTCAATATTTGCCATGAAGCAGTTCACATACATCCTTCCCGAATTAGACCAGGTAAAGGCGACCGTGGTGAAAGTGAATCTCCACGACCAGGAACTGCCCGCCGAAGCGGGCGCTCTGAATGCATGGCTGTGCAGGCATTTTGCGTATACCGATATCGTTGCGCTGGAAGGCAATATGGAAGAAGAACTGGATATTTTTGTGACGCGGAAAAAGAACCCGCTGCTGGTGATGGGAGCTTACGGCCGCAATGCGGCTTCCCGTTTAATACGGCGCAGCCATGCGGATTATATGATGGAAGTAATGAGCTGCCCTATTTTTATTACACACTATTAAAGAAAGCGGGCGCATAAAATATAAAAGCCGGGCTCAGTTTGAATGAGCCCGGCTTTCGGTTGTTTCCGCCTGCCGCTCTTCCGCGTCGCGGATATTGCGGATCCCGCCGGAAAGAGCGTCGGGATTAAAAGAAACACTGTTGATGCCCTGGGAAACAAGGAATGCCGCATAACCCGGTATGTCGCTGGGCGCCTGGCCGCAGAAGCCAACCGGTACGCCGGCTTTGCCCGCAGCCCTGATCATTTGCGAGATCATGGATTTACAGGCCGCATCTTCCTCCGAATACAGCCCGGCAAGGATATTAGAGTCCCGGTCGATACCCAGCACAAGCTGGGTAAGATCGTTGGAGCCGATGGAAAAACCGTCGAATATCTCGGCGAAATCGGCTGCGTTCAGAACATTGGAAGGGATTTCCGCCATTACATATACCTCCAGCCCTTCATCCTGGCGCAGCCCGTAAGAACGCATCACTTCAATCACTTTACGGCCTTCCTCCACCGTACGGCAGAACGGGATCATTACTTTCACATTGGTGAGCCCCATTTCTTCCCTTACTTTCTTAACGGCCATACATTCCAACCCGAACCCCTCTTTGTATAAAGGATGATAATAACGCGAAGCGCCACGGAACCCCAGCATGGGGTTTTCCTCCTCAGGCTCGAATGCTTTGCCGCCGATAAGGCGGGCGTATTCATTTGTTTTAAAATCACTCATCCTCACGATAACGTCGCGCGGGTGGAAAGCTGCAGCCACCATGGCAATCCCGGACGATAACCGGTCAATAAAATATTGCTTTTTATCGCCGTATCCTTCCGTGACCGCTTCGATCTGCGCCCTGGCTTCCGCGTCTTTCAATTCGCCGAATTTCACAAGGGCCATGGGATGAACCTTCACCGTGTGGGTAATTATAAACTCCATTCTCAGCAGCCCCACCCCGTCGCTTGGGCGCGCAGCAAGCCTGAAGGCCTGGTCAGGATCGCTGAGGATAAGCATCACTTCCGTTCCCTGCGGCATTTGCAGAGCTTCTTCAGCTTTATTGGTCACTTCGAACGGAACTTTGCCGTTATAAACGTACCCGGTTTTCCCTTCGCTGCAGGAAATGGTAACGGTGGACCCGTCCGGGATGCGGGAGGTGGCATTGCCTGTTCCCACGATCGCCGGTATGCCCGTTTCACGCGCCACGATCGCCGCGTGGCTGGTGCGCCCGCCGGAATCGGTGATAATGCCGCCCGCTTTTTGCAGCAGGGGATCCCAATCGGGTGTTGTGTTGGAAGTGACGATGATATCGCCCGGCTGCAAGGCCCCTGCATCCAGCGGCGACTGGAGCAGCCTGGCTGTACCGCTTGCAATACCGTTCCCGACAGCCTCGCCGGTTACGATTATTTCAGCCTTTTCCAGCAGCCGGTATTCTTTATCCAGGTTTTTACCTGCCTGCGAATGCACGGTTTCCGGCCGCGCCTGAAGGATAAACAGCTCGCCCGTGACGCCGTCTTTCGCCCATTCTATATCCATCGGGCAATGGTAATGCGCTTCTATCGCAAGCGACCAATGGCCCAGCCTGGTAATTTCTTCGTTGCTCAGCACCAGCTTCCGCTGCAGTTCCGGCGGCGTGCCGATCCGTTCCAGGGATGCCTGCCCTTTCAGTTTGTTATAACGGAGAATAGTTTCTTTCCTGCCGGCCTTTGATTGGATAAGGGCGTGTTTCCCCTGCCGGAGCGCCGGTTTGAAAAGATAGAACTCATCCGGCTCCACCGTGCCGGCGAGATCGACGACGAGACGCTGCACGAG
>CBFHAF010000631.1:0-3302 GCA_965653435.1 uncultured Chitinophaga sp. | reverse complement strand
AATGTGTGGGGGGAATACAGGGGGATTTAATTTGCTTATCTTGCAGCCAGCTTTATGATAACCATGAGTAGCATTCATTATACGCAATGCCCTGTTTGCGGGTCCGAAAAGATCGGCCAGGTGCTCACCGCAAAGGACTATACCGTATCGAAAGAAACCTTCGCGATCTGGGAATGCGCCGCCTGCACAGGCCGCTTCACGCAAAACGTCCCGTCGCTCAACGAAATAGGCCGGTATTACCGTTCCGAAGAATATATTTCCCATTCCGAGACCCGCGAAGGGCTGATCAACCGCATGTATCACAGCATACGCAAGATCACCATGCGGTCTAAGCAGAACTGGGTAAAAACAGCCGCCGGCGTAAAGCAGGGCAAACTGCTTGACATCGGCAGCGGCACCGGCGCTTTCCTGCATCACATGAAGCAGCTGGGATGGGATGTGACCGGCCTCGAGCCCGATGCAGGCGCCCGTGAAAATGCGCGCAACCTTTACAAGATCGAAACACAAAGCGTGGAAGACCTTTTCTCCCTCGCGCCCGCACAATACGATTGTATCACCATGTGGCATGTGCTGGAACATGTGCACGACCTGCACGGATACCTGCAACAGATCCGTACGCTGCTGAAGCCCGGCGGCGCGCTGCTGATCGCCGTGCCCAACTATACCTCCACGGATGCGCGCATTTACGGCGCCGAATGGGCCGCCTATGATGTGCCGCGCCACCTTTACCACTTCTCACCCCGTTCCATGGACATCCTGCTGCAACGTCATGAACTGAAGATCGTGCAAAAACATCCCATGGTGTTCGATGCATTTTATGTAAGCCTTCTCAGCGAAAAGAACAGCAAAGGCGGCAGCGGCCTGGCAGCCGGCGGATGGAACGGCCTGCGCTCCTACTGGAAAGCCTGGCGGCACGTCGATAAATGCAGCTCGATCGTATACGAGGTGAAAGCATTATAAATACGCTCCTGCCTATGACCAAAGATGAAACTTCAACACTATGCCAACTATGCGCTGGGCTATTCAGCCATCAGCGATCGCGACGAAGATATCCGGGAAGCCCTTGCCCACTCAGGCCTGAAGCCCGGTGATGTGGAAAAGGTCATGGATTATGTCGCCCTGGATAATGCAGAGATCAAAAACACCCGCTATGACAGACGAAAAGCTCCATGAGCACGCAAACTACGCCATGCAGGCAGGTAAAGGAAAACATATTTCGGAGATACCGGAATTGCTCGCCAAACGAGGCCTGCAGTCATACGAAATAGACGAAGTAATGAAACTTCTCAACCTGGATAATGCGCTCCGCAATGTTTTCTATTCCCGGCAATATATGATGTACTCCGGCCTGGCCGTGCTTGTGCTGGTGTTGTACAATATCCTGATGTACCGGTTAATCGAAAAATCGGGAGAACCCTGGTGGAAGATAGTATTGATAACGGGTAAAACGCCTTTAATGCAGTTCTGTTATTCGCTGGCCCTGTCGGCTTTTGTGTATACCGTCATTTTGTATCTGAAGCGAAAAAAATTCCTTTCCAGCCTGGAGAAATAAAAACAGGCCGTTCCTCCTCTTTTGCCGCCGCTCCCTGGAATTTACAATAAATATCCTGCATGAAACCGCCAGGAGCGGGTATTTGCACCGGGGCATAACTGATAACAGGGAACATTCAACATAAAAAAGACCGTCTTATGAAGACGGTCTTTTTATTATCAGGATGCTTTTTTTAGCGGCGTCATTTTCGCTTTTTTCGGATGCACGAGCTTCATTTCATCAATGAGGTTCTTTGCGCCGGCAAACTTGTCCACGATGAACAAAACATACCGGATGTCTACCATAATATTCCTGCAAATAGAAGGATCGTAGTTGATATCGCTCATGGTGCCCTCCCAGGTACGGTCGAAATTTAGGCCGATGAGGTTGCCGTATGCATCCAGCGCGGGACTGCCGGAATTGCCGCCCGTAGTGTGGTTGCTGGCGATGAAACATACCGGCATTTTGCCGTTTGCGCCGTATTGGCCATAGTCTTTCCGGGCATGCAGCTCCCGTAACTTCTCAGGCACGTCAAACTCGTAATCGCCGGGTTTATATTTTTCCATCACCCCGTCCAGCGTGGTGATGAAGTCGTATTTCACCGCGTCGCGCGGTGCATAGCCGTTCACTTTGCCGTAGGTGATGCGCAACGTGCTGTTCGCATCGGGGTAAAACCGTTTATCTTTCATCACTTCCATCTGCGCGGCCATATAACGGCGCTGCAGGCGGTTGATCTCCGGCTGGAGCTCGTCGTAAGGCTTATTCACAAAATCGATGTAGCCGTTGCGCAGGCCGATCATCAGCCGCGTGGCGGGATCTTTCCATACATCGGCGGCCACGGTTTTATAAGGCCTGTCCAGGAACGCGGCGAGCTTGTCGTACGATGAGAAAGCGGATTGACCGTACATTTTTTCCGCCGTCCTTTTGCCGTCTTTATTCGTTTCCATCCAGACCTGGTAAGCTTCTCCCCCGATCTTGCTCGAGGGCACCTCTTTGAAATATATATCCAGCAGTGCGGTGGCCACTTCACGGTCCACGTCGTTGTTATAGTTCTGGTATTGCGGTTTTACTTTGGCGAGATAAGCCTGCTTCAGCGTTTCATATTGCTCCTCCCCTTTCAGCCGTGTTTCCTGCAGCATGGTGATGGCATTGTTGGCGAACCCCAGCATTTCCACGCTGCGTATCAGCTCGCTGTAATAATCGCGCGCGATAGCATATGGCGCCTGCGTTTTGTAAAGATTGTTAAGTGAATCCAGCAGGCCGCTGTAGGTGCCGCGGTATTCTACGTTGTTCTTCACCAGCTCCCGGAAGCGGGCTTCATAATCCAGCTTGCGTTGGATGCCGCCCGTCTGGCGCACGCCCTGCATCTCGCCGATCCATTTTTTCCAGGCATTGGCTGTGGAAGCCTGTTTGGCGGCATATTGAATTTTTATCTGTTCGTCCTGGCGCATAAAGCCGTCGATCACTTTCAGCGCGGCGTCGCGCATGCGTACGCGGGCCGGGTCCTGGCCTTCCACGGTAAGCTTCATGGCTTCGGAGGGCAGGTATTCGTTGGTTCGCCCGGGGAAACCGAACACCATCGTGAAATCGTTCTGCGCAATGCCGTCCAGCGAAATAGGCAGGAAGTGTCTGGGCTGGAGGGGAACATTGTCTTTGGAATATTCCGCAGGGCGGTTGTCTTTCCCCGCATATACGCGGAAAATGGAGAAGTCGCCAGTATGGCGGGGCCACACCCAGTTATCCGTATCGGCGCCGAACTTCCCGATGGAAG
>CBFHAF010000630.1:0-3308 GCA_965653435.1 uncultured Chitinophaga sp. | reverse complement strand
CAGAACATCGGCACCTATCCCTACCAGTCCACGCTGGACAACCGCCCCTACGTATTCGGCGGCGCCGTTACCAACGGCTTTGCGGGCAGCTCGCTGGTAGACCCGAACCTCACCTGGGAAAGCACCCGCGTGCTGGACTTCGGGATCAACATCGCCGCCTTCGCCCAGCGGCTGAGCATCACGGCAGACTGGTTCAATAAATACACCTACGACATCCTGCGTTCCTCGCAGGTGCCGCTCTGGCTGGGGCTGAACGCGCCCATCATCAACGACGGCGCCGTGCGCAACAAAGGATTTGAATTCAACGTTCAGTACAACGACCGCATCGGCAAAGACTTCAGCTATAACCTGGGCGCCAATTTCCAGGCTTATAAGAACACCCTGGAGAAATTCGGGAAAAAAGAGATCGGCGGCAGAACCATCCGCGAGGAAGGGCTTGAGCTGGACGGGTATTATGTCTACGAATGGGACGGCATCTTCCAGAGCGCTGACGAGATCCTTAAATCCCCCAAACAGCCCGTTACGCCCACACCCGGCGACCTGAAGATCAAAGACGTGAATAACGACGGCAAGGTAGACGACCAGGACCGCACCTTTGTGAAAGGGAAATATCCGTCGTTCCAGTATTCCTTCAACGTTGGCCTCAACTGGAAAGCGTTCGACCTCAATGCACAGTTCTACGGCTCCCGCGGGCAAAAGATCTACGTGAACGGCTGGGGAATAGAACCGTTCAGGCAGGGCTCCGTGCCCACCACCGACTGGCGCAACCGCTGGACGCCCGCCAACCCGACCAACACCATGCCGAAGATCTACGTGGCGGACGGTTATGCGCCCGTGCAGAATTACGCTTCCACTTATTTCCTGAAAGACGCGTCGTTCCTCCGCCTCCGCAACCTGCAGCTGGGATACACCATGCCGGTTTCCCTCATCAGCAGGATCAGCATGAAATCGCTCCGCGTATATGTCGCGGCGGACAATGTGTTTACCGTCAGCAAATTTCCCGGCCTCGATCCCGAACGGACCGGCGACGGTAATTATGTGACCTACCCGCAAACAAGAACATTCACCCTGGGAGCGATGGTCCAGTTTTGATCATAATTCCATTAAATGATTTGCATATGAAACAGTATCGGAATTACCTCATCATATTACCCTGCGTGGCTGCCCTGCTGCTGAGCGCCTGTAAAAAAGGACTGCTGGACGTGATGCCGCCGGATAAACTGGCTTCCTCCGTTTTCTGGAAAACAGAAGCGGATGCGGACCTTGCCCTCACCGGCCTCTACAATTACCTGTACCAGAGCGGCGGCGGTTACGCCACTTCCATGTACGAGATCTTCGCCTGGGATAATTTCAGCGACGACACCTACGGCCAATACAACTACGGCGGCGGGCAAACGGCGCTTTCTTCCGGCCTCACCCCGCAGTCCGGCGACTATGTGTACAACTATTACGCGAATTCCTACAAAGCCATAGCAGCCGCCAATTCCTTCCTCGCCAACGTGGAAAAAGTACTCTCGGGCGACAAGCTTACCCGCTATAAAGGAGAAGCCCATTTTCTCCGCGCTTTCAATTATTTCTGGCTGGCGCAGCTGTACGGCAATACCATCCTTTTTACGGAAGACCCTTTCCAGATGGATTACACCGCCGTCAAGGCAAAGTCGCCCAGGGCCGATGTGCTGAAACAGGTGGAAGCCGACCTCGACGTGGCCATCGCTTCGCTGCCCGATGTGGCGTACAGCGACGGGCATGCCACCAAAACCACCGCCCAGGGATACAAAGTGCGGGTATTGCTTTTCCAGAAAAAATACGCGGAAGCCGCCGCGCTGGCGAAGCAGATCATGACGGGCAACAAATACATCCTGTATCCTAACTATGCCGGCAATTTTTACAAGCCGGACCAGAATACCAGCAAAGAGATCATGTTCTCCGTAAAATACCAGCGCCCCAACGTGCTGCACCAGGATGTGGCCGTGGCCGTGCAGCTGCAGCGGTGGAAAGGAGAGCTGGGCACGCAGGACCTTATAGACGAATACGAAGCCGCCGATGGGAAAGACACCGCTTCGTCTGCCGTCTACGTAAAAGGCCGTCCCTACGAAAACAGGGACCCGCGGATGCGGATGACCTTCTTTTTTCCCGGCGACACCAAAGCCCAGGGCTGGCCCTTCACCGGAGCGCTGGCAGTGGCCACTCCCGGTAAAGACAGCTGGATCGTGGGTTTCTACGCCGTTAAAAAATGGCTGGACCCTTCGCTGGTAGACCCGGATTACGGCACCATAGACGATAACGACTTCGTGCTGCTGCGTTATGCGGATATATTGCTCATGTTCGCCGAAGCGCAGAACGAAGCCGCCGGTCCAGATGCGGACGTATATGCAGCTGTGAACCTCGTGCGTGCCAGGAGCAATATGCCCGGCCTTCCCGCGGGCCTGGGCAAAGATGCCATGCGCGCCCGCATACGGCATGAAAGAAGGGTGGAATTCGCGCTCGAAGGGCAGCGTTATTTCGACCTGAGAAGATGGGGCATTGCCCGCCAGGAGCTGAATGGTTTCGTGCAGAATCCCCTTCAGCCAACCATCAAAACAAAATATGAAGCGCATTATGATTTCGGGCCCATCCCCCAAACGGAGATAGACCGCAACGCGCCCGCGCTGATCCAGAACCCTGATTACTGATCATATTCCACTTCAAAACAAAATGGGCTGCCCCGGTAACGGGGCAGCCCTTTCTTCATGAACACAATTGTAGGTAAAAAAAAGACCGTCATTGCGGAAAGCAGGGAGCGAGGCGGCGGGGCGGCGAAACAATCTCCTTCGTTGAAGTGATGTACTGAGAGATCGCTTCGGTGCACCTCCGCACAAATTCTCCGCAGCTCCCCGCAATGACGGTTGATCCCTGCAATGATAGCTTATACTTCCGGCTCTTCCGCGTAGCCGTCTTTCGTTTTCTTCTCTTTGATGAACACCATACCGATCACCATGCAGATGATGGCGATAGATACAGGGTAGAACAGCCCCGCCAGGTGATTGCCCGTGCGTTGCACCATCAGCGTGGCAATGGCGGGCAAAAGGCCGCCGAACACGCCGTTGCCGATGTGGTAAGGCAGGCTCATGGAGGTGTAGCGGATGCGGGTGGGGAACAGCTCCACCAGGAATGCCGCGATGGGGCCATATACCATGGTTACGAATATTACCTGTATGAACACGAGGAACATCAGCCATATCATGGCCGTGGTGCCTACCTTGATCTCTTTATGCTGCGTGGTCTTGCCGGCTTTGGTCACCGTTACGTCGCGCACCACGGTGCTGTCT
>CBFHAF010000629.1:0-3317 GCA_965653435.1 uncultured Chitinophaga sp. | reverse complement strand
TATTGGCGTCCAGCCGGCGGTAAGCAACGGTACCGGCTATACGTTTACCGAGGGCCACGAATATGATGTCTCCCCCCGGGGCGATGATATGCTCATCGGGATGCTCCAGCACCTCTATGTCCACCGGTTCCAGCACAAAGTACTTTTCGATCCAGGTTTTATTGAGCTGCTCGAAGTCTTTCTGGTAAGCAGGATGCCAGCTGAGCACCCTGGGTTCATTTGCTGCGTTCATAACTCTTATGCTTGTTAAATGCTTTGTTCACAATATACACGCCCAGCAGCGTGACCATGCAGCTGATGCCCATCACCCAGTTGAGCTTTTCGCTGAGTATCAGCCAGCCGAGTATCACGGCCACTACGGGATTGATGTAGGCGTACACGGATACCAGCGAGGGCGGCAGGTTGTTGAGCGCGAACACGTAGGCTGAATAGCTCAGCAGCGAACCGATGAACACGAGGTACAGCAGGCTGCCCCACAGCTCCCCGGTAAAGTTAGCAATATTCAGGTGTTGCCCCATCAGCGCGGAAATGATCAGCATCACGACGCCGCTGAACAACATCTGGTAACCCGCCCCGTACAGGTAATTGATGCCCAGCGCCCACTTGGCCGTAAGCACGGATCCCAGCGCCCAGAACACGCAGGCGGCGGTGATCAGCAGCACGCCGAAACGGTATTCGGGCTCCATCAGGTGGGCCAGGTTGTCGTAAAAAATGCCGCCTATGCCCAGCAGGCCGATGATCATGCCGGCTACCAGCTGCCAGGATATCCTGGTGCGCTGCACCAGGAAAAAACTGAAAATGGTGACCCAGATGGGCACGGTGGCGGCGATGATGGCGCCCAGCCCGCTGGGGATGTATTGCATGGCCCAGGTCATGAGGCCGTTGCTGCCGCAGAGCATGATCACGCCGATCACGAAGAGGCGGCTCAGCACCGGCACTTCGGGCAATTTATAGCCCCTCAGCAGGAAAAACGCGGTGAGGATCACGCCTGCGCTGGTTTGCCTCAGCCCCGCCAGCATCATGCCGTGCATGTGCTGTACGCCTATCCTGGCGGCCAGGTAAGTGGTGCCCCAGAATATGCTCACTATCACCAATGCCAGGTAGGCATTTGTATTTTGTTTTTTCATAGTGTTCCGTTTAATCCGCGATCTTTTTGTTCATGTGAAAACCCTCGATAAAAAACCCTTCCCTGAAATAGAAACGGTGCGCATCGCGGTTATTCACGTATGCATCCAGCAGGATGTGCCGGCAGCCTTCCGCGCGGCCTTTTTGGGTGATCCAGTCGCAAAGGATCTTGCCGATGCCTTTGCTGCGGTGCGTTACATTGGTCACCACGTTGTCCATCTCGATATACTTGCCGCAATAAAGCTTGGTGTTGATCCAGAAGCCGCTCATGCCCACGGGCGTTCCGTTTTCGAGCACCACCACCTGGCGGTAGCCGTTGCGGATCATATCGGGCAGCATGGTCTCGTAATCGTCTTGCAGCAATCGCGGGTTCAGTTGTTGTAACAGGAAATACTGGGCTTTCATTTCTTCGAACGAAATGAGCTCCTTCAGGTCGTATTGCATAATCCGTGTGTGTTAATGAATAGAAAAACGTGCAATGGGTAGAGACCCATCGCCGCTACTAATATCAACCTCTAAATCAATTATTTTCAATAATGGCAGACAGGTCTGAGATGTCGGCTGCCACGGTTTCTAGTTCTGTGATGACTTTATCGATGTCCTGCCCGGTGGTGCGCCAGTTTACCAATGCCGCACGTACGCCGGGAGTGCCTTTGTACGTGGTCGGTGTCATGTTCACCACCCCACGCTTGACGAGCTTTTGGAGGAAGAGCGCCACATGGCTGGCCCGGTTCCGTTCTTCGGTTTCCAGCGTGAAGCATACCACGCACATTCGCACGGGAGCCAGCAGTTTGAAGCGGCTGCTCCTTGAGATGGCGTCGCCGAGCTGCTGCGCCAGGCGGATGTTTTGCTCCACGAGGTCGCGGTAACCTTCGGCGCCGTATGCCTTCAGGGAGAACCATGCGGGCAGCGAGCGCAGGCGGCGGCTGTTCTCAGGCGCGTAATTGATAAAGTTGAAATTGGCCGCAGGGTCGCCCAGGTAGGCGGCGCCTGCGTTCTGGAATACGGCCAGCTGCAATTGCGGATGCCGTGTGAATATCATCGCCGAATCGTAAGGTACGTTCAGCCATTTATGTGCGTCGATGGTAATGCTGTCCGCCTGTTCCCATCCGTGCAACAGGTGCCTGTAGCGCGGGCTTACGGCGGCAAACCCACCAAAGGCCGCATCTACATGCAACCAGAATGTGTGTTCTTTTTTAAGCTCCGCCAGTGCGGCAATGTCGTCGAAGTCCACCGTGTTCACGGTGCCCGCGCTGGCGCTGAAAATGAAAGGCTGGCCGGGATGCCCGCTGATCCATGCTTTGAGGGCATTGATGTCTACCGCTTCCCTGCCGGGCAGGGTGGGCAGCAGCACGAGGGCATTCCTTCCCAGGCCGAGCATGGATAATGCTTTGCTGATGCTGGAATGCGGCGTTGCCGCCAGTATTTTCACGTCTTTGATGGCGCCCGCGCCCAGCTCCGCCACGTTCACGCCCTGTTGCAGCCCCAGCCACTGCCTTGCGGCCGCCAGCCCGGTGAAGTTGCTCATGGTGGCGCCGCTTACGAAGCAGCCCAGGAAACTTTCAGGAAGGGAAAAAAGCTGGCGCAGCAGCCCAAGGGTTTCGGTCTCAATCTGGAAGGAAACATCCGCCCGGTCTCCGGGGTTCATGTCCACCGTACCTGCCAGCCAGTCCCCCGCCAGCGCCGCAGGCGTAACGCCCCCCGTCACAAAACCGAAGTAGCGCGGCCCTGCGTTGGCGGAAAGATGGTCCCCGACCCGGTTATCGAACAATTCCAGCGCGGCGGCGGCCCCCATCCCCTTTTCCGGCAGTGCGGCCGGTGTAAAGGCTGGCAGTTGCCTGCTTACGGGCAGTTCGTTGATGCGGCTGAGAAAATCTCCGGCGTAGCTGGCTGTCTGCTGTAAGAGGTCGTTCAACTGTAAGAGGTCCTCGCGGAATGTTGCATTCATGATACGGTGGTTTCGAGGTTGTGAATTGACGACCCAAAATTCAAACAAATCTGTAAGAAAAAACAGATTCAGTTTTGTAAATTTTGACCATATCAGATGGGTTGATCAAAAATAATGATCCATGACGAATGCGGTTCGTCATTCAAAAAAGCAGTCCTCCTTTTTCATGATCAAGGAGCCATTGTTTACGCCACAGCCCGCCCGCATATCCTGTGAGCACGCCACCGCTGCCGATTACGCGGTG
>CBFHAF010000628.1:0-3324 GCA_965653435.1 uncultured Chitinophaga sp. | reverse complement strand
CCGTGGCGGCGGATACGATCGCGGCGGCGGAGGTGGTGGTTACGACCGCGGTGGCGGTGGTGGCGGCTATAACCGTGGCGGTGGTGGCGGTGGCTACGATCGCGGCGGCGGCGGATATGACCGTGGCGGCGGCGGTGGTGGTTACGATCGCGGCGGCGGTGGCTACAACCGAGGCGGTGGCGGCGGCGGCTACAACCGCGGCGGCGGTGGCGGTGGTTTCAACCGCGGCGGTGGCGGCGGAGGTTTCAACCGCGGCGGCGGAGGCGGTGGCTTCCAACGCAGCCAGGGAAGGCCCGGTGGCTTCAACCGCGCACCCAAACCAGATAACAAGATCTATTTCATCGCCCTTCTGCCCACAGCCGAAGTAGGTAAAGAAATAATCAAGATAAAACAGGATTTCGCAGAACAATACGGGCCGATGTACGCCTTGAAAGTGCTCCCGCATATCACCCTGCAGGTTCCTTTCACCGCAGACCCCAGCCTGGAAAGAGCATTCTGCGAAGAACTCACAGAATTCGCCAAAACACAGGCGCCTTTCGAAGTATCGCTGAACGGCTTCGGCACATTCCCGAACAAACAGAACCGCGTACTCTTCATCAACGTGGAGAAAAGCGAGACCATGAGCGCAATGCACCGCCAGCTGATCAACTTCCTGAGAAAAGAATTCGGCTTCAGCACCATGCTGGCCCGTACCGGCTTCACGCCCCACGTAACCGTTGCTTTCAAAGACCTTGAAGACGCACAGTTCGAAAAGGCATGGCCCGAGTACGAAAACAAAGAATACAAAGCCTCATTCAAAGTGAACAACCTGTACTTCCTCCGCCACAACGGCAAATCATGGGAAGTATTGCAGAAATGCAAACTGGGCGGCGCCTGAGAATGAACGAAGAAAATATCATTCCGGACCCTTGAAAAAGGGGTCCGGATTTTTTTTGCAGGTACCCCAACGGCATGATCTCATGTTCACCCGGAAAGATCAGCCTTGCGGGGGATAGCGGGAACTTGCTTTTATTTCTTATTTTACGCCGGATCAACCATCACCCGGGGCTTTATATGCAGCATCAGACGCTTATTGAAAAGGACATGTTGCTTCTTGTTGCGGCAGGAGACAGGTTGGCGTTTAATAACCTCCTGCATGCCCGCTGGAATAAAGTATATACCCTCGCGCTCACCTATCTCCGGTCTGCAGAAGATGCCCAGGAACTGACGCAGGACGTTTTTTTGAAAGTATGGCAAAACCGCTCCCGGCTCCCTGCGGTAGTCAATTTTGACGGATGGCTGTTCATCCTTGCCCGTAACGGGATACTTTCCGAACTCCGCAAAAAGAAAGCCCGCCCCATTATATCCGCTGAGCCGGGAGAATGGGAAGAAGATGCCATCCTCCCCGATCACCCGCTGATCTACAAAGAGGCCAGCGCCCTGGTCGCCAGGGGAATAGATGCGCTCCCGCCCGCCCGCAAAAAGGTGTTCACGCTGAGCAGGATGGAAGGTAAAAGTTATGAAGAGATCGCCGCGATGCTGAACATATCCCGCAATGGCGTAAAAGACCATATCGAGAAAGCATTGCATTTTCTCCGTACCTACCTCCATGAGCATGGCGGCGAAGGGCTGATGGTCATTCTGGCGTTTGCCGGGATGTTCGGCAGAAAATAATTATTCCCCCAGAACTACCCTCTTTCGTTTTTGCCGCGTCTTTATCCATAGAAGCCAATATCTACGCTATGGATGAAACGAGGTTCACCGCCTTACTCGAACTATATGTCACCGGCAACCTGTCCGCTGCAGACAAAGCTGTGTTCTTCTCCATGCTGCAAAGCGGGGAGTACGACCACCTGCTGGAGAAGGCCATGGAAGAGGATTGGCAGGAGGGCCGTTATGAAGAGGAAGAGAACCTGGCCCTGCGCGACCTCGTCACGCAGCGGGTGAACCAGGGGATCGGGGAAAGGCCGCGCTTGCGCCGCATTCCCCGCTGGCTGAGCTATGCCGCCATGCTGCTGCTGTTTGCCGGCATCGCTGGTTATTTCTACTGGCAACAAAATTCCCGCCTGGTTAAAATGCCATTGGCCGACGTAGCGCCAGGAACATCCAGCGCCACGCTCACTTTGCACGACGGCTCCGTGATCCCGCTGGACAGCGCCGGCCGCAAAACCCTGCAGCAGGGGCAAAGCACCGTGCTGCAACAGGGTGGCCAGCTACAGTACGACGTAAAGGGAGACGAGGACGTTGTCCTGTACAATACCCTGAACACGCCACGGGGCGGGCAATTCAGGCTCATCCTGCCGGATGGCAGCAAAGTATGGCTGAACGCAGCATCGTCCATCCGCTATCCCACAGCGTTCGTTGGAAAAGAGCGGCTGGTGGAGGTTTCAGGGGAAGCCTATTTTGAGGTAGAACAGAATGCACAGCAGCCTTTCGTGGTATCCCTGCGGCAAGGCAACCGCATAGAAGTGCTGGGAACCAGCTTTAACGTGAATGTTTATATGGATGAACCGGCCATGCAGACAACCCTGCTGGAAGGCGCCGTGCGCGTCAGCAACGCCGGCGGCAGCGTGGTATTATCCCCCGGCCAGCAGGCAGTAATAAAAGACGGCGACAGCATCCGTGTTGTACGGATAAAGAGCACCGCACAGGCAATAGCCTGGAAAGAAGGCCTTTTCAATTTCGACGGCGCTTCGCTGGATGACGTAATGCGGCAGCTGGCCCGCTGGTACGATATAAATGTAGTATATGAAAAAGGAGTGCCGGATATCGGGTTCGGCGGGAAGATCGGCCGCGATCTCACATTGGCCGGGGTGCTGGGCATCCTGGAAAAAACAGGCGTGCACTTCAGGCTCGAAGGAAGGACACTGATCGTAACGCACGAATGATTATAACAACCAGAGTCTTATCAGTATAAAAAAACCGCTCCGGCTTAGGACCCGGAACGGTGGATGGCTGACAGATCATAACAATCAAGTTCAACGTCAATTGTTTATTTACTTATCAACCATTGCAAAGCTATGCAAAAATCAGCTCTTTGTAAGCACATGCCTGTGCCTGCTCAGGAAGCCCCGTTCAACTTCCCGGGGGGAAGAAGGGGCACAAAGATCAACCTTTTAAAAGCGAGGGACGGGATTAACAGAAGCCCGCATCGCACCGCTGGAAATGTTTTTTTTAAAGCGATGAGCGCGACCTTTGGGAGCCCCCATCGCACCGCTGGAAATGTTTTTTTTAAAGCGATGAGCGCGACCTTCGGGAGCCCGCATCGCACCGCTGGAAATGTTTTTTTAAAAGCGATGAGCGCGACCTTTGGGAGCCCCCATCGCACCGCTGGAAATGTTTTTT
>CBFHAF010000627.1:0-3328 GCA_965653435.1 uncultured Chitinophaga sp. | reverse complement strand
AAGGCCGCTCTTCACAGAACGGCCTTCGCTATCAATATTTCAGGAAGTTATTGTATCCTCACCGCCACAGCATGCTCCCAGCCGCGTTTTTGGGCAGCCGCAGGCAGGCGTATTTCCACCGCGCCGTTCTCCTGTTTCCAGCTCAGCTTCCCTTTGTAACCCAGCAATTCCATTTTAGCGCCTTTTTTAGGCGAAATGCCGGCGAATTTTATCACAGCGGGCAGTTGTTCCCCGCTTTCCAGCAAATAGATGGCATATACGGCGCTGCCGTCCTTTTTCTGGGTGAAACATACTTTGCCGTCTTTGTAAGGGGCAATGTAACGCGTGCCGTAAATGGCTTCGCCGTTGGTGTTCATCCAGGCGCCGATGCTGTCCAGCTTGCGGTAAGCTTCGTCGTGCCAGGTTCCGTCGGGGCCGGGGCCGATGTTCAGCAGATAATTGCCGCCTTTGGCCACGATGTCCACCAGGTTGTGGATGAGCGTGTTCACGGATTTGTAACGGTCATCCGGCACATAACTCCAGGAGCCGCCCATGGTCATGCAGGTTTCCCAGGGGTAATCCAGGGGCTTGTCGGGGATGGATTGCTCGGGAGTGCGGTAGTTCTCGAAAGGGCCATGCACGCTGCGGTCCACCACGATCAGGCCGGGCTGGTGCCTGCGGGCCATGGCGGTAATGCCGGGCATATTGATATCCTGGTCCTGCGGGGGCGTTTTGCTCCAGCTCAGCGATTCCTTCGTCTGCATGCTCAGCGGGCGCACCCAGCCGCCGTCCAGCCAGAGGATGTCCACTTTCCCGTAACCGGTCATCAGCTCTTCGATCTGTTTGTAAGTGAAGGTCTGGAACGATTTCCAGCGCTCGGGGTACTTCGCGATCTCATAGCTCGGGTTGCGGTCTTTCGGCGGAAAGTAAGGCCACCAGTAAGAATCCACGTTCCAGTCGGGCTTGGAGAAATAAGCGCCGATGTGGATGCCCTCTTTGCGGAATGCATTGAAGGTCTCTTTGGTCACATCCGCCCGCGGGTCTTTGCTGAAAGGCACGTTGGGAGCGGTGATCTTGTATTGCGACTGTTTAGTGTCGAACATATTGAAGCCGTCGTGGTGTTTGGTGGTGAACACCATGTATTTCATACCCGCTTTTTTAGCGGCGGCGGCCCATTTAGCGGGATCGAACTTCTGCGGGTTGAAGGTGTTGGCCAGGGCCTCGTATTTCTGCACGTATTCGTAGTAAGGAATTCCGGCGGGCTTGCGCTGCGTCCAGCCTTCGTCTTCCGGGCAAAGGCTCCACGACTCCACGATGCCCCACTGGGAATAAGTGCCCCAGTGCATCATGAGGCCGAACTTCCAGTCCTGCCACTCATCCAGCTTCTGCAGCACCAGCGGGTCTGTTTCCTTTACGTATGGCTCGTTCTGCGCCTGCGCGCCCAGCGCGGCCAGCAGGCAGCCTGCCAAAATGATCTTTTTCATAGTGTTCACTGTTTTATTTCCCGCACGCATTTGCAATGTGCATCACGCGCAATTGTTTGCTTACTTCGGCGGCAGACAGCCCGGTGCTGAGCTGCAGCGTTCTCGTGGCGCCCGGCAGCAGGTCGAAATAGTTATCCGAAAAATGCGAAACGCCTTTATCGTCTTCGAGCAGCAGGCAGATGTTTTTCGCCAGTTTATCGGCGCTCACCTGCACGGAGATCTTTCCGTCGTTCTCGGTAACGTGAGTGGTTACCACCGGTTCAGGCAATTGCAGGTCCCGGGGCGCAGCAAAATAAAACACATTCTCAGACACCTGCTGGTTGTTCTTTAACAGTTTGGCGTACAATATTACCCTGGACGCATCCGCGCCGTTGAGCAGCCCGTCCTTCCCGGCGCTGTACACCGCTTCGCTCGTGCCGGCTTTCGCTTTCACGGCAAGCTGCTTTTCAGACAACACTTTGCCTTCCATATCCATGAGCTGCAGCACCAGCCGGAGGTTTTCATCTTCCAGGCGGTCGTTCACCACATAGGTCTTCACTTTACCTTCTTCCAGTGTATTGCTCACGAGAACAGGCTCGTAGGCTTTTTTCACGAAATACTGCATGGCCTTCCATCGGCCGAAATAGTCGATGCCGCTCCAGGATGCGCCGGGCCAGCAGTCGTTGAACTGCCAGTAGAGCGTGCCCATGCAGAAAGGCATGGCCCTGCGGTGGGCTTCCATGCCCACTTTCATGCCTTCGGCCTGCAATACCTGGCTCAGGTAAAGGAAAGCGGGAAAGTTTCGTGGCTGTTTGTAATAGTGGTCCATGTATGTTTTGATGGCCGCATTGCCGCGGGTGGCACTCTTTTGATGGGCCTGCATCACGAAGGAATGGATGTCCCACTGGCTGCTGTCCGCATAGGTGCGCACGGTGTTCAGGTCCGGGAATGACTGGAAACCGAATTCGCTCATGAAGCGGGGAATGTGCGTGGTAAAGGCTTCGAACCATTCCATGCCGTGCCATACGCCCCAGTAGTGATTGTCGCCATGGCGGAAGTCTTCCGCCTTGCCCCAGTTGCTGATGGGGGAAGAAGGAAAATAAAAACGCCCGGGATCGTGCTGCTCCACTTCTTTTTTAAGTATGTCCTGGAAAAGGGTATCGTATCCTTTCAGCATTTTCTGCCATTGCGGGCCGGAATATGCGTACCCGTCTTTCCAGCCCCAGTTCTTAATGGCCACGGCAATCTCATTGTTGCCGCACCAGAGCGCGAGGGAAGGATGGTTGCGCAGCCGCGTGATGTTGTAGGCGGTCTCTTCTTTCACCTGTTCCAGGAAGTTCCTGTCTGAAGGGTAGAGCGTGCAGGCGAACATAAAATCCTGCCATACGAGGATGCCTTTTTCGTCTGCAAGGTCGTAGAACTGGTCGTTCTCATAAATGCCGCCGCCCCATACGCGGATCATGTTGAAGTGGGAAGCCTGCATGTCTGCAAACATCTTTTCGTACTGCTGCGGGCTCACGCGGGGCAGGAAGTTATCGGAGGGAATGTAGTTGGCGCCTTTCATGAACACGGGATGGCCGTTCACTTTCACGTAAAAGCCGGTGCCCATATCGTCAGGCTTGTTCACGACCTCGATCGTCCGCAATCCTATTTTGCGTTGCATTTTCTGCAGGGTGTCTTTCCCGCTTACTACGGCCACTGTAACAGGATACAGGCGCTGTTTGCCCAACCCGTTGGGCCACCATCGTTCCGGTTTTGGAATGGTGAACGGAATATCGGTTTCCTGGTTGCCGTCTGCATAGGGGATTATGGGAGATGTGGCTGTTTTAAAAGACCCGTCGCCGCTTTGAACCACCAGGCGGTACGATCCTCCTTTCAATGTGTTC
>CBFHAF010000626.1:0-3337 GCA_965653435.1 uncultured Chitinophaga sp. | reverse complement strand
GGCTAACATTTAAAATAATTCCACGTAACATGCGCCTGAGACACATCTCCGTATCCCTTATTCTTTTATTGTTTTTGGTATCGCCCGGCAGTATCGCGGCCCAGGATATAAGGGTCATCAAAGAGCGGGTAGTAAACGATCTGCTGGAGCCTCCCGTTAATAGTACCGCCGTTACGCAGCTGGTGCGCTCCATTCAGCCCGACGGCACCTGGCCCGGCATTAACTACAAAGACGTTTCCCGCACCGGTTTCCAGCACAAAGACCATTTGGAGAACATGCTGGTGCTGGCCAGGGCTTATAAAAAGCCGGGCTCTCCTTTCTTGGGTGATCCTTCAGTGAAAAGGACATTCTCCGCCGCGCTGGACTTCTGGCTGGCCCATGATTTCAGGTGTGAGAACTGGTGGTGGAATGAAATGGGTACGCCCAACCTGATGATCAATACCTTGCTGGTGATGGATAGCAGTCTTACGGGAAAGCAGCGGGTGGAAGGGCTGCGGATCGCCCGGAGGGCAAACCTGGAGACCTTCGGCGCGCGCCCCGGCGGCGACCTTATGCCTATTGCGGGCATGCTGGGAAAGCAGGCGCTGTTCACCAACGATCCGGATACCCTGCAGCGGGTTATCCATGTTATGGCTTCGGAGATCAAGATCAGCACAGGCCGAGGGCTGAAGCCGGACATGAGCTTTCACCACCGTACGGACAATGTGATCTCCACCCTTACCTATGGCAGCAACTTTGCTGCTTCCTTCGCTTACTGGGCGTCCAGGATACGCGGTACGCAATTCTCTTTCCCGGAAGCATCCATCAAACTGCTGGTTGATTATTTTCTCGACGGCATCTGCCAGTCGCTCGTATATGCCACTTACCCGGACCCCGGCGCCATGAACCGCGATATCAGCCGCAGGAACGCGCTGGATAGGGAAGACGTCTCCCTGCCGCAAGACCTGCTTGCCGCTACGGATTACCGGGCCCCGGAACTGGAAACCGTTATCCGCGCCCGCAATGATGAAACAAAATATAACCGCATACGCGACCGCTATTTCCGGTATTCGCATTATTATACCCATCAGCGGCCCGGGTACTATGCTTCAGTGCGCATGCATTCCGCCCGGGCGAACAACATGGAAGAGCCGCACAACGAGGAAGGCATCCTGAATCATCATTATGGCGACGGTTCCTTTTTCATCTCACGCACGGGGCATGAGTATTTTAATATCTTCCCCGTGTGGGACTGGCAAAAGATCCCGGGCGCTACCATTCTGCAGAAAGCAGAACTGCCCCACTGGCGGCGGCTGGCAAGAAAAGGCCGCACGGATTTTTCAGGCGCCGCCAGCGATGGTATTTATGGTGCTGCAGGGTTCGATTTTGTCAGCGTGCATGATCCGCTGAAGGCGCATAAAGCATGGTTCTTCTTTGATAAGGAAATAGTGTGCCTCGGCGCAGGTATCCACGCGGACACTGCTTTGCCGGTACTTACCACCCTCAACCAGTGTTTGCTGAACAAACAGGTGACGGTGGGAGCGGCCAATAAGGTCACTATCCTGAAAACAGGCAGGCATGCGTTGCAGTCCGTATCATGGGTTTGCCACGACAGTGTGGCTTATATCTTTCCGCAGCCGGCCAGCATACATCTCAGCAACGGGGAAGCCACCGGCAACTGGCGGCGCATCAACCACCAGGCATGGGCCACGGATGAAACCGTGAAAGAGGATGTATTTTCCCTTTGGCTGGATCATGGCGTGCAACCACAGAACGTGGGTTATGCCTGGATCGTGGTGCCGGGAACAGACGCGGCTTCGGCGGCTGCCTACAGTAAAATATCCCCGGTGAAGATACTTTCCAATACCGCGGACCTGCAGGCAGTACAGCATACCGGCCTGCGCAGGACAGGAATTGTTTTTTACAAAGCCGGATCTGTCCGGATCAATGATAAGCTGACGCTTTCCTCCACGGCGCCCTGCATTGTGATGGTGAAAGCGGAAGGGGCAGCCGTTGATACTATTGCGGTAGCGGACCCTGCGCAGAAATTAAGCTCACTGCAATTAAAGGTGAATGAACGCACTGTAAACGTGACGCTGCCCCAGGGGGTGGAAGCGGGAAGCACCGTCGTGGTGCGGTAAACGGATTGCCACCACCCGGGTCAGGGCAGCAACGTATGTGCTTCGGGGTTATGTTCCAGCACTTTGTCCATCAGCCGGTAAGCTTCCAGCCGCTGGGCCGGGGGGAAATCGTGTGCCGCACCGGGATAGCTGACCATTAAATGCTGCGGCATGCCAAACAGGGAATATACAGGGGCTACACCGGCCATGCCTTCTTTTACGCCTTTTACGTCGAAATTGCCGTCGTTCACAGGCGAATTGGAGAAGAAAGGACGCGGGGCAAGGGTGGCTATCACTTCATCAAAATCGAACGGCATGCGTTGCTGATCCAGCCCGTATTTTTCGCGCAGCAGCGGCATGTAGCGGGATTGCGCCCAAGGGCCCAACCGCCCGCCATAACGTTTTGAAGCTTCTTCCCCGATGTTATAATAGCTGAGTTTGGTCCAGCCGCAACTGGCCACGATCACTTTGATGCGCCTGTCGAAGGCTGCTACGAACATCGCGTTGTGGCCGCCGAGAGAATGGCCGATCACCCCGATACGGGCGGAGTCCACATTTTCCATGGACTGCAGCAGGTCTATGCAGCGCATGTGATTAAAGATGGCTTTCATGGTGCCGGAGGCATAACGGTCCTGCCCGAAATCATAATCTTTCAGGTCCCCGAAGCTGGGGTAATCGGGCACGATCACGACATAGCCCCTGTCCGCCAGCTCTTCCGCATAGGCCCTGTTAGCCTTGCCGCCGTTTTCGCTTGTAACGGAACGTTTACCCAGCGCGCTGGTTCCATGCAATGCCAGCACCGCGGCATGTTTTCCCTTCCGCAGCGGAACAAACAGGAAAGCAGGCACCGGCTCATTCTCTGCCGCCATTAAAGTGATGTCATAACGGATATGATTGCGCTGCCGCAGGCTGTCTTTTATATTCACCTGTAAAGGCGCGGACTGGTCCCGGCCGGGCAGGGGCCCCATGGCCAGCTGCATGCGGTCAAGGATCTGCAGCCTTTTTATTTCCCAGTGTGCAGTTGTGCGCACTTCTTTTATGCTGCCGCTTGCATCCCTGTATGTCAGGAGCCCGGGGGTGACAGTTTGCGCATGCAGCGCCATGCAGGAGAGCAGGAAAGCGGCCGGAAGCAGGGCCATGGAACGCCGGCGGATATTACTACTTATCATATTAACAAGATAATAAATCAGGAAGGGAAAGCTTAGCTTTTACAAATAATTTTATTACCTTATTTGACA
>CBFHAF010000625.1:0-3343 GCA_965653435.1 uncultured Chitinophaga sp. | reverse complement strand
GATCACGCTGCGGTATGTTTTCGCGCCGGCCAACTAAACGGAAAAAGGTATTCTGATAGCCGGCGTATTGCTGTAAGGCATGCGCCGGCTGTCCTTTTCCCGGAACCTTTTGCCAACCACCTTATCATGGGGAAAATATCCCCCCGGCTTTTGTAACTTTATATTACAACCGGCAGTCTTATGAAAACAAAAGACTTCATCCACTACCATAAGGACGGCTCCGTCTGGGCCAAAGGGCAAATGCTCGGCGACCAGCAGCACGGCTATTGGGAATGGTTCCGCAAAGATGGCGTCATCATGCGCTCAGGACATTTTGACAAAGGTGTGCAGGTGGGAGAATGGATCACCTACGACAAGCAGGGTAAAGTGTATAAAGTCACCAGGATGAAAGAACGATGATAAAAATCCCTATACATGAAACGCTTCAGTATTCTGACCGTCCTGATCTTTTCCGCTGCCTCCTTTCAACGCACAGGATATATCCGCTGCCGGCAATAATCCCAGGCTGACCGCCGAAGAAAGAATGCAGCCATCGCCCCGGCCAATACTTCCAATTAACTCCGTTTCACAGCTTCATCTTCGTCCGTGATACCCAGCGCGGCGCATCATCCATCCCCTGGCGCAGCAACAAATTCAGCTGTGCGGCATGGTGCTGCACATGGCGCATGTTGTACAGCAGCATTTCAAGCGTGCTGTAGTTCTTTTTGCCGTTATTAAAACGCTGGGCCGCACGTTCGTCTGTAAGCCCGGCTATCAGGCCGTGGCACTTTTGCCGGCCAAACCGGAGGTACGACACCAGTTCTTCTTTGTCATATACCCGCTCCGGCATCGTGCCCCATTTAAGTTCCGACAAGGTGAAAGGCGCCGGGGGCCGGAAGCTTCCCGGGTCTTCAGAAAGGTAATAATCCAGGTAGAACAACGTGTGATAAGCGATATACCAAAACCTCGCGTCCGTATTCCACAATGTGGCGGGGCAGGCTACCAGGGCATTTTCCAGCATATCGATCGCGGCGCCGAATTGTTGCCATATGATCGTTTTGAAAGAGGTGTCCATGTCGTTAAAAAATCTGGTGAAGAAAATCCGTTTCCCAATATTACTTCATCCTGCCCGGAGTTCGTACCATTTATACCGCGCGGGAAAACAGCTATAACGCACAAATTCCACTGTTTATACATATCCGCCGGGCAGGAATTGCCTAACTTTATAAAAAAATAACCATGGACACCCGCGCAACACTCCCTCCCGGCGGAAGCTTTTACAATACAGTGCTGGAGCTTCAGCGGAACAAACAGGAAGCAAGCATATTGTATGAGGACAATGGCGTTACCCGCGCCAACGGCATCATCACATCCATCTTTGAAAAAGACGGCAAACAATGGATGCGGCTGAATGATGAGACGGACGTGGCGATAGATACGCTATATGCTGTAAACGGCACCTTCACGTCCGATTACTCCGAATGCTGAGAACAACTCATTCCTCTTCATACATTCCACCGCAATGAACAAAAAAAGACGGTCCTGCAGCTACAGGACCGTCTTTACTATGTTATAAAGATCAAAGCTTTTCTCAGAACCTGAATGTCGCGTTCGCGGAAAACCTGCGCGGCATTTGTTTTTCCACGGTGGTCCAGCCGCCGAAGTATTCCTTATCAGCGATGTTGTCCAGCTTCAGGGCGAGCCTGAAGGCTTTCACCTGGTAGAAAACGGTAGCATTGAACACGGTATAGGAAGGCAGTGTAAAAATGCCGGTGCGCTCGTCGTTGGTGATCACATTATCGCTGGCGTAGTTGCCGCCCGCGCCGGCGCCGAAACCGCGCAGGCTGCCACCTTGCAGGGTGTAGCTGATCCAGAAGTTAGCCAGGTGCTCAGGGCCGGCGCTCACAGGCCTTCTGCCTTTGGTGAAGCGGTCAGCTTCTTCCATCTCGCTGTCGTTGTAAGCATAACCTGCCACGATGTTCAGCCCGCTGACGGGAGAAGCATTCAGGTCGGCTTCAATGCCTTTGCTGCGCTGGGTGCCGTTCTGCACGGAATAGTTATAGGTAACGCCTTCTTTCTCGATGGAAGCGGGCATGGTCATATTATCCACTTTCAGGTCATAATAGCTGAGGGTAAAGTTCAGGCGGTTCTTCAGCACATTCAGTTTCATACCCCCCTCGTACTGGTTGGCATGCTGGGGCTTGAAGTTGCCATCCAGCTCTGGCAGCGGCTGCGTTACAGGCGCCACGTTCTTGAAGCCGTTCATGTAGTTGGCGAAAACGCCCACTTTATCTTTCACTACCTGGTACACCAGCCCGAATTTCGGCGATATGGAAGTCTGGTTGTAATTGCCGGTTTTGGTGCCGTTCAGGTAATTATAAGTGCCCTTGTTATCGAAATAATCCACCCGCACGCTGGCCATAGCGATCAGCTGTTCGGTGATATTGAGCACATCGGAAATGTATGCGCTGTACGAATAGTTTTTCGTGGCGTTTCTCGTTTGTCCGGTCGTGAGCTGTGCCAGGCGCGCATCTACCGCTGCACGGTTGAGCTGTGAATACCGGGGGTCCTTCACATTTACGGAGTTTACGGAATCGAAACGGAGATAGGGCGAATGATTGTTGGTGGTTTCCATGCCCAGGAAGTCCAGGCCGATCACCACCCGGTTGCGCAGGGAGCCGATCTTAAAGTCGCCGATGAAGTTCTGCTGGATACCTGTAGTATTGGAGATGCTGTTTTGCACATAGGCGTAGCGGCTCAGCAAGGTATCATTGGGTTTGATGGCGCCCTGGTCCAGGAACATCACGTAGCTGTAATACCCTTCACTCTTGCGGTTGCTGCGGGTGAGGTTGGTCTGCGAGGTCCATTTGTCCGATATCTTGTAATTCACCTGCCCATACAGGTTCACGGTGGGCGTACGGTTGGTGAGGTCGTTGCTGGTAAAGGAACGGTTGAAGTCGATCCCCAGCTCTGCCGGCGTGCGGTAGATCAGCTGGCGGCCCCTGTTGAGGAATACCATCAGCGGGTTGGTGCCTTCGCCGTTGTAGAATTCGGCATTCACGCTGAAGGACAGGCGGTCGTTCACCTGGTAGGAGAAGCTGGGTGCGAGGAATACAGATTTACGGAACCCGGCATCCTGGAAGGAGCTTTCATTGTGGTAAGCGCCATTCACCCGCAGCAGGGCCGTTCTGTCTTCATTCAGCGGGGCATTGAGGTCCGCAGTGATGCGGGTAAGGCCGAAGCCGCCGCCGGTATAGGAGAGCTCGCCGCCGAAGTGTTCGTACGGCTTTTTGGTAACGATATTGATAAGGCCGCCGAAAGAGATCAGGCTGCTGCCGAAGAGTGTGCCGGAAGGGCCTTTGAT